>CAZMWO010000345.1:0-4354 GCA_964569565.1 uncultured bacterium
ACGTCTGTGCATGCATATCTATTATCGGCAAGCCGTCTGCTTACATGAACAGATTCGCTGCAAACAAAAAGGGGCCGCCCTGAGGCAGCCCCTTTGTTTTGCGTTTTAAGCTAAGCGATTATTCGCGTTCGCTTTCTTCTTCTACTTCTACATCGCCTTCGCCTTCAGTTTCAACGCCGGCAGCGCCTTTTTCCTTCATTTCTTTGATTCTCTGTTCCATTTTGGCTTTGATTTCATCGAGCTTGGCCTTGGGAACATTGAGGGCAACCTGAACGGTGGTTTCGGCATTGCTGAGTTTAACCATGTTGAGGATTTCGCCGATTTCGGGAGCCTGGCCGGTGAGCATCTTGAGCATTGCCAGGAAGCCGTTGAGCGAAGTCATAACGGTTTCGACATTTTCTTTCTTGTCGACTTCGCCGTTGAAGTTGAATTCAATGGTGTCGCCGTGGTTGAAAGAGAAGAAGAAAAAGTTGAGAGCGGCCAGAGGAGCTGCCTGCGGATTAGCTTTGAGCTTTTCTTTGAGGTCGGCGGGAATAAGGCCGGCGCCGCTTACTGATGCGTTGAGGTCGAGCTTCTGAAGGACTGCGAAGAAATCTTTGCGTGAAGCTGCGCCCTTATTGGTGCCTTTTTTAACGTCTTTAACAGCGTTAACGCCCTGTTCGGTGCCGAGAACGGCGGTTTTGTCGTCGAGGAAAATGCCGAAGCCGTCCTGCTTGTTTTTGGGAACGATAGCGTCGAAGCCGTCGATCTTGGTAATTTCAACGTCTTTGCCGGCATTGGGATCTTTTTTGATTGCTTCGAAAATACGGCTGGGGTTGAAGGTACCGGCCATGATGGCGCCAGCATTCTGAGCCGGAGCCTTGGGGTCGATCTTACCGGAAGTGAAGATTACCATCTGAGAGAGGTTTTCCATCGGGTTGAAACCGGTGTTGGCTACGAATTCTTCGAAAGCCTTTTTCTGTTCTGGTGACTTGTCGAGGTTTTCCATGAGCGATTTCTTAACATCAGGGTTTGATACGAATTTGTTGATGTTTACCTGAAATACGAAATCAGCTTCGCTGGGGATGAGCTTCATCAGGTCCTGGGCCATCAGGGCCGAACCGGTAAGGGCGACCAGCATCACTGCTACCAGTAAAAACTTCTTGAACATACGTAACTCCTCATTTTTGTTTGCATTTAACTTGAACAACCATCGCCATAATATAGCCCCCCCGTGACAATGTCAAGAAATACGCCGCCTGTCTGTCAACTTCTGTGTACGAAATACTTTTACATATGGTGATGATGTGTTACTTTCAACGGGCAGGCGATACCCGTGATATAACACGAGAGAATCTGAAGGAATATGGCAGAATCCAACAGTAACGAAAAAGCAGATGCAGTTGCCAATCAGAGCGGCGCTGTAACTGCAATTCCGGTTGTACTGGTCTCGGCGGCCATGCTGATGTTTCAGATACTGCAGACCATTACCCTCTCTCTTCAGCTGTTCGACCGCAATGCGTTTCTGGTGGTTTCTTTCTCTATGCTTGGACTGGGTGCCGGCGGCACTCTGGCCACGCTTCTGGCAGACCGTGCCAGGGCTGATCGCACCAGATGGCTCTGGGGTTGCGTGTTCGCGTTCGGTCTTCTCTCGCTGACAGCCATGTCGGTTTGCTCCAGGCTTGAAAGCCTTACCGGCATTGTTCTTGTAAGTCTTCTGCCGTATGTACCGGTCGGCATCATGCTGTCTTTCGTTTTTCTATTCTGGCCGGAACAGACCCATCGCAATTACTTTTTCAATCTGATTGGTTCCGGCATTGGGTGCATTGCTCTCATATTAGTAATCAACATTTCAGGAGATGCCGCGATGACGGCGCTGGTTATTTCCTGCATCGCACTGCTTGGCGCAATGGCGCTTGCTTTAAGGATGCCTGGCAGATATCTGAAGGTTTCTGCTGCTGCTTTTGCTGTTGTCTGCTGTTTGTTTCCCATAATTGGCGATTTGATCTCGTTTAAACCGGCCAGTGAGAAGCATTACGGTCAGATTCTCGACAACCCGGCGATCAAGACACGCCTTGACTGGTCGAAATGGGGCTTTCTCGGCCGACTCGATTCTGTTGTTCCGGTGTCCGGGATCGATCGTTTCGCACTTGGAAAACCAGCTCAGAGAATACTCGACCGCGGCGCCGATTATCGCTATCTCTTTGCCAGCGGCGACAACTGGTCGTACACCATTGATTTCGGCAAGAATGACTCTTTTAAGCAGGAGTTTGCCGCAAATAACATTCTCGCAACCCCTTATCTGCTGACAGATTCCCCGGAAGTGCTTAATATAGGCCTTGGCGGAGGTATCGACGTTTTTCTCGCTCTCTATCATGGTGCCCGTTCGGTTGTCGGTGTCGAAATCAATCCTTTGATGATCGAGGCGGTCAAAACCAGGCATCGCAGTTTTTATGATGACCCATTCAATGATCAGCGCGTCACCATCAAGGAAATGGACGGCCGCACCTATGTGAACAATACCGGTCGCAGCTTTGACGTGATTACCCTGAGCGCGGTCGATACCGGTGCCGGCATCGCGTTTGGCGGAAACATCATGTCTGAAAACTATCTGTACACCAGAGAGGCATTTGCGGCTTTCTTCAGAGCTTTAAAGGATCAGGGCTGTTTTATGGTGTTTCGACCGACACGCCAGCTGATGCGGTCTATTGTTACGGCGGTCGAGACAATGCGCGCCATGGGAATTCGACATCCGGAAAAGCATTATGCAGTATTTGGCGATGACATGTGGAGGGTTGCGCTGTTCAGGCGTTCGCCACTCTCTGAAACTGATCTCGATCGCATAATTTCGCTGGTGCAATCACATGCCGGCAGATATGAAATATTTTATCTCCCTGCCGGGATCCACAGTTCAAGCACTCAATTTATAAGCCATTGCCCGGAATTCGGTTCGCTCTTCGAGTCGGTTGCTGCTGGCAATGAAGCCCGATTTATCGCTGATTACAGCCATAATATCGCCCCGATAACCGATGACAGTCCATATTTTTACAATCAGACCCGCAATTTTTATGACTCGCCAGCTTTTTCTCTACTTGCGTTCATCTTGAGCACTATTGCTATCATTGCGTTCGTGCTGATTCTGCTGCCTTTGCATGCCATTGCAAAGAACGGAACGGGACTGAATCTCAAATCTCCTGCCGGTTATTTTTTCGGTATAGGCACAGGTTTCATGTTTATCGAAATAGGGCTGATCCAGAAATTGGTGCTGTTTCTGGGGCATCCTTCCTATTCGATCTCTGTGACAATTTTTTCGATCCTGATTTTTTCAGGCCTCGGCAGCATGTATTCTGAAAGGCTGAATAGCAGGTCTGCCAAAGCCCGGCTGAGCATTTTTTCCGGAATCATAGTCGTGGCTTTCTGCTATGCTTTTGTGCCGTCGATATGGCTGAGCTTTCTTTATTCCGAAAGTCTGCTCTGGCGTTGTCTGGTAGCCGCAGTCCTGCTCGCTCCCGGCAGTTTTGTAATGGGCATGCCCTTTCCAACGATGATGCGCCGTCTTAGCAGTTTACAGTCTGGCGCAGTCCCCTGGGCCTATGCCGTAAACAGCTTCGCTTCAGTAGTCGCATCGGTAGTCGCTACCATCATCTCAATGACCACCGGTTTCACCAGCCTCTTCCTCGCCGCCGCCGCCTTCTACCTGCTGGCATACATCTCTGGTATATTATATAAGGGAAACCCGATTAGATAGACCCGTTTTTTTATTTTCTCAGACTTTCCTCTTGAGCTTGTTCTAATCCCCGGGAATATTTCTGGGAGTCGCCTTCAAACAATTACTGCAAATCATATATATGACAGTCGTGATAGAGATCAGGCATGCTATGAACTTAAGCACGGTGTGTTCATAGTGAATGACAAGATGACCTGACTTAACATTATGAAAAGACGCTTGAACCAACCCGTTATTACTTTCGGTAATCGGAAATGATTTATTGTTTAGATATGCAGCGTAGCCTTTGTAAAATATCACAGGTAATTCTATGGTTATCTCTGGAGAAGCATGATCGAAATTTAACTTAATTGTATTTCCGGATTTTGAATATTCTTCAACAGTCAGACTTCCTGCTAACGCTATTGGGAAAGCCTCTCGCTTCGCAAGCGAAGAAAATCTTACTTTTGCTGGCAAATATTCAGCTCTTCCAACACTGATGGCGGGGGGGCGGTATGTCAAAGGCTGCGCATATGGCGCTGAAGACTGCATCATGATATTAGACAGGATGAATCCTGAGGCTATGATGATTGTGACAAGAGAAAAATACCAGAATGACGATTTATCAGAGAGTAAATGCAAAAACACCAGGGCGCTCAGAATTGAAAA
>CAZMWO010000346.1:0-4348 GCA_964569565.1 uncultured bacterium
TATGCCTGCCATCGGCGGCAGCATGTACAGGGCTAGAATCGCAAATATTCCGCCGAACAGAAAGTCTACTCTGAAGTGAAGGGTGAATGGCAGGAAGTTCGCTATGCAACCTGCTATAGCCAGGCAGGCAAATACGATTATCTGTCTGAAAAATGTGTCTTTCAAAAGTCTTAATTCTCACATTCAATCATAGCATACATTATCTTTTCTGATTATCCTTCAGAGGCATGTTCAAGTCAAGACAGTCATGTCACCTAAAATAAAAAACCCGGCTGGCAGAAGAGTCAGCCGGGTCGTCTGTCTATACGCTATATGATTGGTTTCAGCCATTGCAGCTTCTGCAGCATGTTCAGTCTCTCCATTACTTTTTTATCTGAATGTGTTTCTGGGCCGAAAACCGTGGTGATAGAACCGTCGCGTTCAACCTTGATCTTGTATTCGTGCGAGAACTTGATGTCTGCCATAATTCGCAGGGCAACCTGGGTGGCGAAAGAATTGGACTTGACAGCAGCGATAACCTCTGAGTTGATCTGCTCGCTCATGTAGTCCATGTTATATGTGCCTATTACAGCGACTTTGCGGTCGAATACGAACACTTTTGAGTGCAGTTTGGTTTTGAGCTTGTAGCCGAAGATTCTGACGTTCGGCATCTCTTTGAGAATGCCTCGCCAGTCACCGATAAACATTGCCTGAGTAAGCAGACTGTCTGAACTCATCGGGCTGTTGGTGTGGATTATGATGCTGACGCCACGGTCGTTGGCTCGCTTGAGGGCTGCCCTGGCTTCTTCGGTGAGAACGACGTAGGGGTTTTGAATGATTATTTCGCGTTTGCAGGCATCCATAAGGGCTACCAGATTTCTGGTGATATCATTGCGCGGGCCGTTTATCGAGTGTTTGTCGAGAATTCTGGTCGGATACTGGCGCTCACCTTGAAAAAGCTTGTAAGATGCATAATGCTGCATGCTCTTGTAGGTGCTGAGTTCTTTGTTGTAGGCTTCGAGCAGTTTGTTGGTTTCTTTTGAGACATTGGGAACAGGTGTCTTGAAAAGCCCGCCGCCGGTAATGAAACGGCGCATTGCAGTATAGGCAAGATCGAGTTGTTTGGCCATTTCGTCGGCATTGCCGAACAGGTCTTTATATATTTTGAAATTGCCGCCCTGATTGAATTCTTCATCAAAGGCCAGGCGTGCCTGCTTTGCAACCTTGCTGCTCTGAATCAGCACGTCGGTGTCGCGGTAAACTGTTTCGAGGTCTTTGGGGTCAACAAAATAATTTTTAGAAACGTTTCGGCCACCGGTGATCAGATATTCGTTATCGACCAGAATAATTTTGTCGTGGTTGGAAGCAGTGATTTTGCGTACATCATCGAAAAGAGCGAGCAGACGCTTGTGAACCGGGTTGAAGACCCTGATCTGAACATTTTTGAATTTGAGCAGTTCCTGCAGTACGTCCTGGCCGATAAATTTGCGGGTCAGGCCCTTGGTGCCGCGGGCATCGACCATCAGACGGATGTTTATGCCTTCTTTTGCCTTTTTATGCAGCATGCCGAGCATACTCATGCCGAAAATATCCTGTTCGACAATAAAATAGGTTATATCAATTGATTTCTTGGCATTGTCAAGAATGTACCAACGGGCAAACCATGAATTGACATTATTGGGAAGAAAGCTGACTCTTGCCTGCGGGTCGAAAGCATTCGTCTTGATGTTGTCAAAGACCTTTTCGACATCTGCATACGCCGTGATGCCGATTCCCGCAAATGCCAGAACTGCAATCAGCAACAGAACAAAACGTGAAGATCGTTGCATATAACACCTCACACTCAATATTGTTATGACTATTATACTACTGTACTGACAATAAGCAACCGACAGTTACAGATATTTGACCGGCTCTCTGAGCCCGAATCGATCAGAGTTTTGTTTTGTTGCCCATGGCTACGCGCAGTTGCCCTTTTAGCTTGTCGACGCGATCCTGAAGATCTTCTGAGTCTGGGTTGAATTTTGGCACGTCGAGATACTGGGCATATAGCTGGAACTGTTGCAGCTGCTGTGCCTCGAGCATCGTCGACTGGTCGCTGTCGAGGCGGGAGATATCGTTAATTGCAGTTGATGCGCAATCAAGTATCATTTGTTCTTCGAGTTTCGCTTTCAGTTTGCGAACCTGCTGAATGCTCTCAAAAAAGTCAGCAACCGCAGGGACTTCTTTCAGCAGCTCTTCTCCGGAAAGCGGAAACGGAGGCAGCTGCTGGTGCCAGAAAAATCGCATGATAAAAGGCAGTTCGAACGGAACACTGTGAAAACCACCCGTGTAAGGTTCTGCCATCGGCCCATAGGGCGAAAGCAGAAACTCTGCCAGGACATCCTGGCGGCGCTGGTTATTGTTGGCGGGAGTTCCGGCCATGTCGGCTTCAATATGCTCTTTGAGGCGCAGGTTGAGTTGTTCGAGGCGCAAAAACCAACGATAACGAAGAATCAGTGCTTCGGCTTCGCGTATCTTGTTGCCAACAGCGACTGCCTTTTCCTGAAAACTCGTGCTCGATGCGACGATTGCATATACGTTGTTGCGCCAGATTATCGCGGCGGTTTCGAGAGAGAGGTCGGCGTAAACTTTGATGCGGCCGGTTAAAGCGGATGTGGCGTTGGTAAAGTTGTCGTAGGCTTTCTGGCGATCGGTCTCGGTGCGTGTCCAGTCAGTTTCGTAATACGAATTTATTACCATCTGCAGACTTTGCAACATCTGCATGAGCTGGTCTTCGATATTGAAGTGGACTGAATATGGAGCCATGCCGACTTTCAGCTGTAAACGACGCACCAGAAAAGAAACGACAACGGCCCTGGTAAAGTTTATTGCATCGAAACCGGCGTAGACCATGCCGGCCCAGAACAGCATGAAGCTGAGTGGAAACGCAATCTGCATCAACAGCATGCTGCCACCAGCAAATATGCTTAGCAGCGAAAGTAGCAGGAGCCAGCTCTGATCGGGGGTCGATAGATACGTGTTGAGCTCGTTGCTGAAGTTTTTTGCCAGGGTTTTATCAGGCTTGACCGTCTCACACATGTAGTGAAACTTGCCCGGTACTGTTGGCGCACTTTCGAGATACTGCTTTTCCAGGCCCGTGAGTTCCTGGTAGTTGGGCCTGGCAATACCACACAACGGGCAGACCTGGGTTTTTGACGACAGGGCCGCATGACACTGGCGGCAGGTTCTGGTGATCAGATAATTTTTGCCGGTAGAATTCTGTTTCATCGCTCCAAGTCTACAACAGGCAGTCAGCAAACTCAACGCAAAAACTGCTTGAAAAAAATGAGCTTCAGGATACATGCTATAGTCAGTGTACAAGAAAAGAAGGTATTTATGAAAAAACTGCTGACTCTTTGCCTGATAATGCTGCCTTCGCTATGCTTTGCGGTTATTCCGAGCCCACATATCTATGAGTGGGGCAAGCTGACCGTACCCGAAAATTACAGCTACGCGCCCAGCCAGAAGCTGCAGATATACTGGGAAAAGCTCAAATCCACTTCATCGGCGCCTGAGGCTGTTGTCATGATAAATGGCGGCCCCGGCATGCCGCACGACAGCTTTCATCGGGATAATGGCGACGGTACCTGGGGCAAAGACTGGTTCTACGCTCTGCGAACCAATTTCGATATTTACTATTTCGATCAGCGCGGCACCGGTGAGTCTTCGCCGCTGAGTTACGACATACTCGAACGCCGCAACATCAGACTTTACGGAACTGAAAACATCTGCCGCGATATCGAAGAACTGCGAAAGAACGTGATAAAAAAGGAAAAAATCGCGGTTTTTGGCGAATCTTATGGCGGTATGGTCGCTTTGACCTACGCAATAATGTATCCCGACCGCGTTTCAAAACTGGTGATTCATGATTCATCGCCGAGCAATCAGTATTTTACCCACATGCACAAAAATTTCTCAGAAATGCTGGTTGAGCTCGATGCGGTGTTGCCGGGCGTTCGGCAGAACATGCTTACCAGCATACAGAAATTCGACAACAATGAAGTCACCAATGCTTATAACCTGCCTGTTACCGGCCGTGATTTTCTTTCGCTCATTCTGAATTACACCTACTCATTTCGCGGGCAGATAATTATAGCCTACATGGTTCAGGATATTGCCAGCACCGGCCGGTCTGATATTCTCGATGCTCTGCTGGGTTCAATCATCGGCAGAAGAGACAGTCCTGCCTTCATGGCGTTGCCGCCGACTATACTGCTGGTGCAGTCACATGAAATGCTTGACGAGAAGGTAATTGCGGGAGTTGCTGCTGGCGCGGATTATGAACCCTGGAATTACGACTGGCTTGATAATAACGTATTTCAGGCCC
>CAZMWO010000347.1:0-4338 GCA_964569565.1 uncultured bacterium
GATCCGGCAATAATAGAGTTCAAGAGCGTGAAAATCAAGCAACAGAGAGCATTTGTGATAAGCGACAACGGAGCGGGTTTTGATATGGCCTATTATGACAATCTGTTTATACCGTTTCAAAGACTGCATAAGACTTCAGAATTCCCGGGCACAGGCATCGGGCTGGCTACGGTAGCCAGAATTCTGCACCGGCATGGCGGAAGAATCTGGGCTGATTCAGACCCCGGTCGGGGCGCCACATTCTGTTTCACAGCCGAGGAAAGGATTAATGAACCAGATAACCGGACCGACATAGATCTGACTCTTCGTGCATTCAGAAAAATAGCGAATGACATCGATCTTGAGGTTAAAGATGACGGGCAGGATGCTCTTGAATATCTGATGTCGGCAGATTGTCGCCTGCCACATCTGATTTTGCTCGATCTTAAGATGCCCAGAATCGGAGGGCTGGAAGTGCTCGCCACAATCAGAAAAAATGAGCGCACCCGGAGGATTCCGGTTGTGATACTGACTTCATCGGCTGAACAGCGTGACATCGCTGCCGCCTATGAGCTCGGGGCGAACAGTTACATCTGCAAGCCGGTCGATTACAGTATTTTTGTCTCTACTATGCAATGCCTTGTCAGATACTGGTTTGAAATCAACCACTTACCGCCCTCAGGGTAATTTAAAAAACGTTAAAGAATAGTTGCACAGTGCATTGCGAATTCTTGAGATTGTCAGTTAATATTAAATAGAAGCTTAATGCGATGAAACGACACAACATAATAACTGAATAATAATTTTTTGCCACAGAAAGGGAACTAATATGGCGGTTCCATTGCATTGTCTGCAGGTTGAAGACTCAGAAAGCGATGCCGCTTTGATATTCAGACTTCTCAAAAAAGCAGAGTTTGAGGTACACGGAGAACGGGTAGAAAGTGCCGATGACCTTCGCCAGGCTCTTGCCCGCAAACACTGGGACGTAATCATAGCCGACTACCATCTGCCAGGCTTCGATGCCTACAAAGCTCTGAGCATTCTGCAGGAAACCGGACTCGACATTCCCTTTATCGGTGTCTCAGGGAAGGTTGGCAACGAAATCGCCGCCGAGATCATGCACCGCGGTGCGGCCGATTACATGACAAAAGATGAGCTGATCAGACTGGTGCCTGCCATCAAGCGTGAGTTGCGCGAAGCCGAGATCCGCAGACGCCACCGGATTGCTGAAGAAACGCTGCAGCTTGAACGCGAGCGTTTTTTTTCTACGTTGCGCGGCCTCGAAGAGGCTGTAATAACGACTGACGCCAGAGGCACAGTGTTGACGCTCAATCTTATTGCCGAGCAGCTCACCAGCTGTTCAGCCGATAAAGCGACCGGCCAGACGCTGAATCAGGTCATTCACCTGCGCTGTGCCGACACACATGACCCCTTACCCAGCCCAGTGACCAGAGTTCTTGCCGACGAAAAGCTCCAGACCTCAGGAGAAGCGCTGCTGCTGATGCCACAGGGTGGAGAACGCAAAATAACCTATGTCGCCACATCGGTCAGAGGCGAAAACAACGAGATTCTGGGCGCGATCATGGTTTTTCGTGAGATTGCCGACGAGGAAAGACAGAGCGATAACCTCCTGAGCTCAAACCGCCTGAGATCGATCGGAGTTGTTGCCAGTGAGATTGCGCACGATTTCAGCAATTTTCTCAGTATAATCATGGGCAATATTGAACTGGCACAGGAATATTGTCGCAGGAAAAACCTTTCCAAAGCCATGGAGCGACTGGATTCGGCTCTCAAGGTATTCAACAACGCCAAAAATATGTCATTTCAACTGATCAGCATTTCGCAGGGCGGGAAACCGCTCCTTAAATCCATGCCGATCGGACCGGTAATCTGCAGCGAAACCAGAAAATTCATGCGCGGAGCCGCTAAAAACTGTGAAACAGAGTTGCCTGACGACCTCTGGAACTGTCGTATCGACGAAAGCCATATTAGTCTGGTCTTTGCCAATCTTTTTGCCAATTCCCGTCAGATAATTGCTGCGGGCGGTTCGATGCACATCAAAGCCGAAAATCTTCAGGCGGGCGCATCAGACATACCGCCCCAGATCACCGGTGATGCAGTCAAGATAAGTATTGCCGTGGCATGTCCCGGCATTGAACCGCGCCGACTGCCACGTCTCATCGATCCATACGATACTGCCAGCAGGTGTTCTGAGAACGGCCTTGAGGTCTGCAGCGCGGCTGCGATCATCAAGCAACATGGTGGCTTGATGCGGATCGAACCGCAGGCTGCCGGCATTACCTACTTCATTCACATTCCGGCAGTTCGCGACAATTAATCGGCAAAGCCTGTCAGAACTTGCCGCTGCTGCCACCACTGCTGCGACCACCGCCTCCACCACCGCCACTGGATTTGCTCGACTGTATCTTGACTCGGGTCGTGGTTGTACGCAGATATCTGTCTTCACTCGAGATGAGATCGAACGCCCCCGGAACCGCATAAGTCGAACTGCCGACGGTAATCGTGCCCTTGTGGTTGTAGGCAAGAAAAACCACAACTATCACAGTAAGAATCAGAGCAGCAACCCAGGGGTGCGGATATCTCGCAATAATGAAAAATTTGGTAAAAAAGCCGGGCGGGCGCACAAGTTCGGCAAAATGCATGAAACCTTCGTGATAGAGCTTTGCCGTCATGAATTTGCCAACGCTGGCTCTGATCTTGTCAAGGCGTCGCTTATGCTGGTCGTAAATCTTGCCGAATGCTGTGAAATTGATATCGCGTTCCTGCATCGATATTGCAAGAATCGCACCCGATCCTTGTTTGTTGCCATTCTGTTCAAAAAACTGGTTGGCAAAAAATTGAATTGATGTGCCGTCAAGCTTCTTTTTGGTGACCACGAGAAAGTCAGAATTGTATTCGCGTGAAATCTCATCAAGCCTTGCCTGAAGAGACGTGATTTCTGATGGACTAAGCAGTTCGGCTTCGTCAAAAACTCGCTGTTTTGCTGCCTCCTGCGCTGAAACACCAGACAAACACAGGATTAGAGCTGACATCAGGACTATAGTTGCAAATTTCGCCACGGTTTTATTAGTAGATTCCAAGGATTGCCCCTCCTGTCGCGATTATCAGAAAGGTTGTCAAAAACAGCCCCAGAGTGAACACAATGAATTTCTGCCTGTCGAATGGCGTCTCACCATAGGTTTTGCCGGTCTGTCCATTGATTATGAACGTATGCTTTTTACCCTTGTAAATATTGGTGAGTACGTAGATCGGCAACATCGCATAGGCAGCCTTGATACTGTTGACACTGATGTTGCTGGAACTGATGGTTACCGACTGGTAGCGCTGTCCTGATCCTTCAAGAGTCGTGCGCAGAAACTGCTGAGCACGCGGTTGCATGACTCGCGAGGCTGATTGTTCGTTGACATCGTATTTTTCGGCCAGGTACCCCGACATGTATTCAAGCGCAAAGTCTTTGACACCATTGTAATCAAAAGGTTCGATACCAACCATTAGATCGTCTGGCAGGCTCTTTGAACCATCAACCGGAATTTTTTCGTAAGCTGACGAACCAACCCTCCTGAAAAAATAATGCTGGGTTTCAGTTATACGGTAGTCGCCGCTGCGCCAGCTTTTTGCGTTGCGCCCCTCGCCCTGTATATACCCCGAAGCACGGCAGTCGAAAAGCCAGTAAGGCGCGTAAAGACCTCGGATATTATCTACCTCTTTAGCAGTTTTGAACTCGTTTGGGGCAAAAAAGCGCTTCTTGATCCAGGTGAAATAGGTTTCTTTTGCCTGTTTCTGGGTAATCTTGAACGGAATGACATATCTGGGATGAAACTCGCCAGAAAACCGGGATTTGATTACCGATGGATTACGGCAGTAAATACAGAATGTCGCTGCGGCATTGCCTTCGGTGAGAATCCTGGCGCCACAGGCGTTACAGCGGTATTCATCGAGCTCCGGCATCTCGACGCTGAGGTCTTCGACGACGTCCAGACCGCTGTCGCTTGCTTCCTTCTCTTCGATCTCATCCTTGGCGAACTCGCTGTCACAATACTCGCACTTCCATTTCTGTTCCTTGATGTTGAAGGCGATCGGTGCCGCGCATTTTTTGCAGTTATAGACCTTAACGCTCATGAACTCTCCTTTTCGATCTCTATTCTGTTCCGAAGGAATTTTTATACGCTACCGACCACTTGCCCGCCAGAGCTCAAGCAGGCGGTTACGGGTTTTAACCAGTGTCTCAGGTGGCTGCGGCCATTGTTCCATCACTACCGAACCAGCGAATCCCCTGCCCTGAAGGCGTTTTATCAGGTTGCGCACAGCTGCGTCATCCTGCGCTGCCGCGCCGGTAAA
>CAZMWO010000348.1:0-4334 GCA_964569565.1 uncultured bacterium
AAAAAAATGAGGAAGGCTGCATGAAAAAATGCGACAACTATCTTTACAAACACCGACCTGCGCGAGCGCCGCCATAACGAGCAATTTCAACTGCTGCTCGACCGCCACCTGCCCGACTGGAAAAAGCGCCGCGCCGAACTCAACCGCACCCCCGCCAGCCACGCCACCTGGAGCTACTGAAGCCGCAACGCCTCATTCGCCAAACCTGACTTCGCCGGATCAGGACAAGATTTGGCGAAGTCTGCAGGTTTGCCTGCTTGACAAACTTGCTTAATGATGTAATATTGTAGATGTAATGATGTAAAAACCATCATACACATCAACGGAGGTTTAACATGCCCCGCACTCAGATAACGCTAAATGAAGATCAATACCAGTTTCTGGTGGAATTTTCCCGGCAGTCCGGTAAGTCGATTTCGTCAATAATCAGAAAAGCTGTAGATCATCTGCGCGCTGAAGAAAAAACGCCAAACCGGATGGTTCTCAAGCTGGTTGGCGCTTTCGAAGCTGATCGCCCGGATATCTCGGTGCACCACGATGAGGTTTTGTGGGACAGCGATAACAGCCGGGGGAATAAATCATGAAGGTGTTTGTCGATACCTCGGCACTTTTTGCCACCCTGGTTCGCAATGATTACATGCACGTGCGAGCCCGGGAAACCTTCAAAAAGCTTGTAGAAGGCCAGGCTGAGTTGCACACTACAAGCTATGTCGTTCTCGAAACCATCGCTCTCCTGCAGGCCAGGGTCGGCCTTGACGCGGCGAGAAGTTTTCAACACGAATTTTTGTCGATTTTCAAGGTGTGCTGGGTTGACCAGAGTCTTCATGAAAAAGCATTTCGCCGCCTCGAACTCAGAAACCGCCGCGAAATTAGCCTGGTAGACTGCACAAGCTTTGTCTGGATGGAAGAATCCGGCTTAACCCATGCCTTTGCCTACGACGAACACTTTTCCGCCGAAGGCTTCAACCTCTATGGCCAACCCGATGACCTGCAAAAAAGCTGACCATGCGCTGACATGCTTTTCGAACCGGACATATTACCTGCTGTTATCGGTTTGAGAGTTTTCTTTATCTGCATCAAACAGGCTGAAAATCGCTCGCGAAAGAGCTTTGTCACTAAGTGCTTTTTCTCCATGCAGTAAAACAACAGTCAGGCGCAGGCTGTCGGTCATACCCTCCGCGACGGTATGAGAATATGAAGCAGAAGCATCCGGGGAAGTCTTCTCGACAATCATTGAGGTCACTTTGCCGACCTCGTTGAATGAGGTTTTCGGGCCGGTGGTAATGTTGATCAGCATCTGAAATTCGCTGCCAGGCCTGATTTTTGCAGCCAGCACGGCGGCAGCCTGATGCACGGCATCAGCAATCATGTTTTTGCCCCTTCCCCAGCCCACTGCGATAATGTCATCGATTGTCGGATCCGGTGCACCGCGCAATAAATCAGGATCGATGCCGACAAGGTTCGACCGCTGCATCATAGTCGCGAAACTTTCAACTGCTTCGCAGAATCCGTTGTTGACCGGCAGGAATGATGTTTCTGGCGCGCTGGCGAAAGCAAATATCGCGCCGACATGCTTTTTTAATTCCTGGTATGCTTCTGCGGCTTCCCTGGCCTGGGCTTCATCGGCAGACACCGGAATGATGACAAAGGCGGCAACCGGCAACCCGTTCAGGGATGTCTGCGAAGCGATCGCTGTCGCAGCGCTGATGCCGTCGCGGTCGCCGGCAACCGTTGCCAGAACGATGACCTGCGCATCGCCAATCAGACCGGCAGCCGCTGCCAGATCTTCAGGCCCGACAGCAATATACTCGACATCCGCAGACTCTTTGTGCGCAAGCGGCCTGATTGCACTGATCGCGGCCGCTCCCACGCCAAGCACTTTTATCCCGGCACTCTTACTGACTGCTCCAGATTCGCTGATTTCCATGGCGCCCTCCGTTTTTAAGTATTCCTGCTTCTGGTTTCATCATAACCGGGCGGGGCGACAATTCATGTCGCAGTAAGCAGGCTTGCGGAAAATTGCTGCCTGATTTCTGCCACGACATATTTTGTCATTGCAGGCAGGTTATTTTATAGGTGACCGAAATGAAAAAATGCCGTGCGAACACCAGGTTTTCACCGCCAGCAGGCAGGAATTCACAGGCACAGGAAAGGCGTTCTGTATGACAGCGGCAATGATAAAGGAGACACTCTCAGACGCTTCGCCGGCGCCATGCTTTTCCTCGCAAAAGAGCTCTAGATATCGATCAACAATAGCAAGGTCGTGCACCAGAATCGCATCGATCACTGCAGTAATATTTTGCAGGATATCCGGATCTTCATATCTCAGCGTTTCGCATGATAGCAGGTTAGAAAATCTCAAATTTCCCCAAAAACAAGCCCCACCCTCCTGAAAACAGATGTGATATCCAGAACTATACAATAACTTGCCAATGGAGAGAAAATGAAAAGAAATATCATCCAAGTTCTGAAATCAGGCAACCAAGAGTTGTTCTATTCATCGTTCCTGGCTTGGTTACTTGACTCTAGCGGCGACCATGGCTTAGCGGATCAGTTTTCGAAGTGGTTTTTAAACCGAATTGATATTCCTTTCTCACAATTCAAAGTGAGTACAGAAACTCCTCATTTGTGTGGAAGAATTGACATCCTGCTGGATTTTAACGATGGGTCCCAAATAGCGATTGAGAACAAGACAAAGTCAATTGGTTCAGAAGAGCAATTAGAGGTATACGAAACTTCATTTAAAAAACTTATTTTGATTGGTTTGGTTCCTGAAAACTTTCCTCCCTCGAAGAGGTCCGACGTTATTTCATACAATGAAATCCGAATTGCCTTACTTTCAATGAAGAGAAAGACAGGTTCCTTATCCATCTTGGTCGAACACTTTCTTGATTACTTGGAACATTTGCTTCTTCCATTTGAGTTGATTTCCAAAATAGGAGAGGGAAAGATTTCCATTGATGCTGCAAAGAATGAATTTCTTAGGCACAAGGAAATTTTTGAAAACGAAAATGATCAAAGATTTTTCCAGTGTATTTATTTTGAAAAGCTACGCACATATTTGAGTGAAAATAGAAGAGATTTGATTTTTGGGGATACAGGCTATCTAGAAAAGAATCAGCTAAAAGACGGAAAGCATGGCACTAGGTGGATTATTGAAAAGGATCTCCAAGGATCAGCATTTATGGAGGCAATAATTTATAAGACTGATATACCTGGAAAAATTACAATGCAAGAGAAATGGAAAGCACTTTTTGAAAGAATTGAGGATCCATATATTTCTCCAAGAATAGAACTATGGATGGGACCAAAAGACTTTCTCAAAGAGGAGAGGCTGGGTATTTTTCTGCTTGGATGTTGGAATCCAATTATGAGAAAAGTATTTTCTGATTCAAAAGAGTTCAATAAACGTGGGCCAAGGAGCTTTCATTTTAGGAATATTTTTGTGAATGATCTTAAATTTGAGAGAATGGCTTCCCTTATTTTAGAAGAGATGAGAAGAATTTGGGTTTTTGAAGAATTGGCATAACAAGTGCGTCGACAATGAAAAACCGGCCGGATCACGGGTCTTGCTTGCGCAACACCCGCGCCCGTCTCGTTTTTCCGGTCAAGACAGGCGTTAGGCCCAAAAAACAATAAAATAGGAGCCTCACTATGGATCTTTCAATTCTCATGAGCGATTTGAACGACAATAGCAAATACCGTTTCCATTTGGCCAAGACTGAACCAGAAGGGTGTCGTCCATTGGACGCTTTGGCCAAATCAGATGACGAATGGCTTGGTTGGCAAATATATTCAGGGAATAAACGGGAACGATTTGTTAAAGAGTTTATCGTCAGCTTTGCCCAGATTGCTGGAGGAAGATTCTTGTTTGGCGGTGTATTTAGAATTATCAATCGAACAAAAGAAGGTTATGATGTTGAATATGTAGACTTGCACAAGGAATTTATTGGTAGATTGGTGTTAAATTTCGTCGGAGAAAATTGGCGAACTACTTGCTTTACCCCAGACTATGTTTTTTCAAATTCGCAAGTATTAGGAATTTATGAATCAAGGTACCGAGGCGAATTATTTAGATCGTTCGAAGAAATCAACCTTGGATTTAGTGCTTTGGAGGTGATTGTAAAGAACGAGTTAATGGACTGGAAGGCCGCCTTAACCAGCGTTTTTGGAATCTACTTAATTACAGATAAAAATACAGGAAAGCAATATGTTGGGTCTGCTTATGGGGAGGGCGGAATTTGGGGGAGATGGACAACCTATATATCCTCATTTCATGGCAATAATATTGATTTGGTTGAATTATTTAAAGAGAGAGATATAGATTATTTTAA
>CAZMWO010000349.1:0-4320 GCA_964569565.1 uncultured bacterium
AATCGGATTAGCGATCAGCATAAAACTCTCCCGACACCATTCTAACTCTTCCCAATCGACGAAAGCAAATGCCGCCGGAAGACGCTAACAGCGCAAACTTGCGCCAGCCTTTTCCAGAAAGCTTAAGACTGTTCGGAGATGAGAGACGGGCTGTCGAGGCCAGATCTTACTTTATCAGAAACTCCGAAAAGATCACCGGAGGGATTTCCTGACATCCCTTTTCCTTCAAAAGGGAATTAACAATTGAAGTTACATCTACTTTCAAGGTTTCGTAGGCTGAAGAAGCTCTCATGTCAAGATACTCTTTTTTTAGAATGAACTCGATGATGCTTTCCCTGATCACCGGAACCAGACTATCTACTATTTCCTGCGTATTCAGATCAGAAATTTTCAGGCAGGCCTTGAATTGGATCGTATGGCCTTCAGAAATTTGCCCCAGATTTGTTTCTATAGGAATTTCCGTGAGGCTGGTTGCGCTTACATGTTCCGATACGACAGGCTCTGAAATGACAGAAAAGGAACCCAGCATTACGAAAAAACAACATATAAATGCTAAGAGTCCACCAAATACCAGAGTCAATCCCTGCTTCGTTTCCGAAGTCGATTCACTTTGGCTGGCCTGGTAAGCCCTTGCCACCACGGCAAAAAAGCACTCGGAAAAAATGATGCCATAAGCTATGGAAAGGAGCGACATAGCCATTGCCGGCCCAATATTTGCCGGATTAGCCAGATTGCCAAGCAGGTTGATAAGCCCAATTACGACACCAATCATCCCTGCCGCCAGAGCGAATTTTTCGCCATCTCTCGCAATTTGCGCAAAATTGGGATTTTGCTCCTGTGGGTCAAGAAAAAAAGTTTTCAGCGCCTCTGGCATGAACTCGATGAACTTCTTGCCGTGGCTGCCCAGCAGCAGGAAAAAAGGAAGCCCGATAACGAGGAAAAGTGCCTGAAGATAGATGAAAGCAAGAACATTGCTGTCAAGAAGCAGAATAGAGCCTATTATAGAAAATGGCACTCCAAAAGTAGCTACAGTTCTTGTTATTGAAAACGCGCGAACGGCAGGTTCAGTCATATGCTTCCCTTCAAAAAAGTCTTGCGGATTTCCAGAGGGCATTATACATCAGATAAGTTGAAGAATCACAGTTGTTGATTTACCACTTTGCTGGAGACCCCGTTGTCTGGAGTAAAAATCTATGATCTGCACAAGAGAAAGACTGATGACGGCATTGAAAAAATGCCATGAGAGAACTTTCTGACAGCACTCTGGCATAATGAACTGGATGCATGGCTTATTGACATTAAAAATTGGCACTGCTATTTTAACCACAGAAAACAATTACTATCGAGGTCTTTTTCGATTTCACCGGTTATGTCACCGCTATCGCCCACTCCGGCATCGCGATCAGCCCCTGGCCGGATTAGTCAGCAAGGAGTCACAGAATGAAGTGTCCATACTGTTGTGAAGACATCATGGCCGGCGCCACGATCTGCAAGCACTGCAAATCAGATCTGAAGGCCCCGCTCCCCTGGAAAGATGGCGCCAGGAAGAAAGGTTCGAAGATGTCTTATGACGAGGTGGTCGATAAGGTCGGGTTGGTGCCGAACGTCAAAGCACGCGACAATTTGATCCAGGGTGTCGTGGTAGGGGTGTTCGCACTCATCGGCGGTTTCATCGGCCTGATCGGTGGCGGCTGGCCGGAAGGATTTGGCCTGGGCGTCGTCGGTGGCCTTATCGTCGGCGGTTTCCTCAGCGGCCTGGTGCTGATGTTCATCGGCCTGACCCGCAAAGATTGACAAAAAAATAAAATTTCTATCAATCCTTTTTCGATTTTCTGGCATATTACTTTTTAACTTATGCTCAAAATCGAAAAGCAACTGGTGACAGATTTCGGGAAAGGTGACGCGCGAGCCGCAGCCGCACTGTTCGAGCAACTGCGCCGCCCGCTTTTCGCCTACTTCTATCGCCTGAGCTTCGATCGCTGTGTCGCCGAAGACCTGCTGCAGGAAACCCTGCTCACCATCCACAGCCGCATCGAAACCTACAATCATGAATTTGCCTTCATGCCCTGGGCCTGGGCCATCGCCCGCAACAAGTTTCTCGAATTCAAACGCAGCCAGAGCCGCGTCGTCAGGCTGATTCCGCAGCTCATCCGCAACAATCAGCCGGCCACTTCTTTCTGCGATGCCAGCGATACCGGTGCCGACCTGCACAACTGTCTCGACACCCTCTCAGAATCAACAAAAGAAGCCTTTTTGCTCAAACATTTTCAGGGTATGACTTTTAACGAAATCGCTGAATTGCAGCAGATTCCGCTGCCAACCGCCAAATCGCGCGTGCTGTTTGCGATAAAAAAGATACGTGAGTATTTCAATCGAGGTGAACTATGAACGGCAGATGCCTTAACGAAAAACAGCTGATCGAGCTGTATTACGCCGAAACCGACTGCGCCGAAGCCAAAGCGCATCTTGCCGGCTGCACCGACTGCCAGGCTGCTTTCGCCAGACTTTGCAACGAACTCGTCGAGCTCGACATGGCGGTTCCTGACGGTGGTCATCGTGCGGTAAGCGAGGCATTGAAAGCTGTTTCGCGGCAGAGCCATGTTGCCGGTCAGGATACGATAATGACCATCGAAGAAGTTGCAGAGTGGCTGAAAGTCAGCTATCACAACGTCAGCAACATGCTGCACCTTCTGCCGCATTTCATCATCGACGGCCAGGTCAGATTCAACCGCCGTCTGCTCGAAAACCATCTGTTCAACAACCGGGCGGGAGCTGACAGTAAGGCGCCACAACAGCCCCTCCGGAAACCCGTTCCCATCAAAAGAGCTGTCTAAAAGGAGATCTATTATGCTGTCATCAAAAGACCTCGAAAAATTCAGCCGTAAACTCGGCAAAATGCTCGGTTCGGGGATTCCGCTCGTCGTCTCGCTCGAAATGCTCGCCCGCGAAGACTCAGAATCAGTGCTTAACCAGGCCATCAGCCAGGTCGTCGGCAAACTCAAGGAAGGCTACACCTTCTCGTCGTGCCTCGGCATGTTCCCCGGTATCTTCACCGAAGTTTACGTTGCTATGGTCAAAGCAGCTGAACTGCAGGGAAAGCTTGACTCGGGTCTTGTCGAAATCGCCGACAGCTGCGCCGACGGCACCATAGAACCAGGCAAGGGCAGCCCAGAAATCGATGAATCTGCTGCAACACCCGACGAGGAGAATCTCAAGGTCATCAAGCTGCTCAACCAGATCATTTCTGATGCGGTAAAAGAAAAAACCGGCCGCGTCGTGTGCAAGCCCGAGCGCGATCATGTCAAGCTGCTGATCGATCGCAACGCCCATCTCGAACATTGCGAAACTTTCGATAAAGGCACTTACGACCGGATGATCGCACGGGTAAAAATGATGTCAGCACTAGATATCGCTGAGCGGCAGCTGCCGCAGGATGGCCGCATACTGGTTAAGGTCGATAGCGAAATGGTCGACATCAGGGTTCAGCTTGTGCCAACCGTGTTCGGCGAGCAGGTTATGCTGTTCTTCTCGCGGCCCGATGAAAAGGGGCCGGCCCTCGACCGCGTCATCACCGACAGCGCACAGCGCGAACAGTTCATCAAGCTCATGAAAGAACAGAAACACGGGCTAATCGTATTTGCCGGCCCACATGGCAGCGGCAAGACGACAACTCTGAATCTGGCAACCGAGCAGCTTAACGACGGCAGCCGCGTGATTTTCGAAATCGGCCGTATCTACAAAAGCCCGGCCGGCATCAGCTGTATGCAGGTGCGCCCGCACATCGGCATGACCATGGTTAATTCAATCAGAACGGCAGTGCGCAGCGACCCCGAAGTAATGGTCATCGAAGACTTCGGCGAAGAAGAAGCCGCGCTCGAATGTTTCAAAGCCGCCAACGAAGGCATTCTCGTGCTGACTCAGATGGGCGCGCGCAACACCTCTGAAGTCTTCAAACAGATCTTCAACCTCAAGGTACCGCCATTTCTCGTCTACGGCGGCATTGCAGCGGTGTTCTTTCAGGTGCTGGTGCGCAAGCTCTGCCCGCACTGCCGCAAAGAAATCGACTTTTCGGCCGATGATCTTTTCAGCCTCGGGCTGTCTGACATGAAGCCCGGCCGCTACAGCGACAGCTGCGGCTGCGACAAGTGCAACAACTCAGGTTATATCGGCCGCGAGGCATTCTATGAATTGATCGTGCCCGACAAGAACCTCAAAGAAGCCATTATCAAGGGCGACAACAACGAAATCAGCCAGGCTCTCGAAGCCATTCATACCTGCCGGTCAATCCGGTTTACGCCGATCACGATGCCCGATATTTCA
>CAZMWO010000350.1:0-4315 GCA_964569565.1 uncultured bacterium
TCCGAAATGCTTGTCAAGCTCGCCGACGACCTCTGTCCGCAGCGACTTCTGGTAATCGATGAGTTCTGGTGGAGTCGTAATGACAGCGCTATGCACTTCTTCGGGCATGGTGCCGACAGCAGGCATGATCAGCGCATGCCTGACCACTTCCTGGATGCTCGCGGCAAGCAACTCGGTATTGCTTTCTTCCGCCAGGTCGCCACTCAGAGGAATTGCGCATTCTTTTTCAAAGAGTCTGTTTTCGCTGCTCTCAGAGACATCTTCGGCGTGATTTCTCAGCCAGAGGATTTTGTCGGCCAGACCATTGCGGCAGGCGGCTTCTTCTCTGAATTTCTGGGCAAATGCAGGCGATGGCGGCTGAGATGTATAGACATACAACAACCCGTCAGCTCGGCTGAGCAGAAAAACCGGCAGCGGCGACATCTTGAAGAGAACGTCGATCACGACATATCCTTCAAGACCCTCAAATATCTTCAACAGATGCTGAAGCGAAACTGAAAGCTCATGTTCACTGAGATTGAATCTGGGTTCCAGGGTTTCGCCCGGCCGATTCCCGCAGAAGGGAATATAATAAACTCCCTGATGATTGGTAAAAGTGCCTGCCAGACTGTCGGCAGAAACAGAAGCCCAGTTGCCCATGTAATACTCGAGAAAACTGTTCAAAACGGGTGCTTTGTCATCAAGCAGATCAAGAATGCTCGACGGGCGCATGAAATTGAATTCTATCAACGCTACCGGCTTGCCGGTCTTTTTGTGAAGTTCCGAAGCAATCCCTGACGCAATAAAAGTTTTGCCTATACCACCCTGAAAACTGGTAACAACAAAGGTCCGCGCTTTTTTTGGTGATGTTGTCATGTTTCCTCTTTTCTGAAAATCATTCAACCACAATGCATTAAAACTGTCAATCTGTTACAATCCATAGTCAGATAATTGAAGAAGGTGTCAGTATGTCAGATTATGCCATTGAAGTAGAAAGCCTTGAAAAAAGCTATGGTCAGACAAAAGTCGTCAAAGGAATTTCATTCACCGTAAGCCATGGCGAGATTTTCGGATTTCTCGGTCCCAACGGGGCCGGAAAAACTACCAGCATAAGGATGATGATTGGAGAGATACCCTTCACTACCGGTAAAATCTCAATAATGGGACACCCCGTGCCCGCGCAGACTCATCAGACAAGAACTATCGTAGGTGTAGTTCCCGACTATCAGAATCTTTATGACCGCATCACCATACGTCAGAACCTCGAATTTTTTTCGGCCCTCAACAATGTACACCCGGCACGGGTCGATGAGGTCCTGGAAGAAGTCTTCCTGGCTGAGCACCAGCACAAAGCCTGCAAGGATCTAAGTCGTGGCCTGCGGCAGAGGGCGCTTATCGCAAGAGGGCTTTTGCATAAACCCCGCCTGTTTTTCCTCGACGAACCGACCTCCGCACTCGACCCTCACTCTGCCATGCTTATCAGAGAACTGGTCCTGAAGCTTAAGAATAACGGTACAACAGTCTTTCTGACCACACATTACATGGAAGAAGCCAACCAGCTCTGCGACCGGCTTGCCATAATGAATGCCGGCGAGATTGTAGCCTGCGACAGTCCTGAAAACCTGAAAAAGAACTTCGGGCGCAAATCAGTTATCTTAGAATATCTTGAGCAGGGAACAAAGCAGCAGGCTGAGTTTTCTCTCGAAGACCCGCACGAAACCGCCATGGTTGCAGAAATGCTCAGCAAAGGCAAAATTCTTAAAATACACTCGCAGGAGGCAACGCTTGAGGAAGTCTTCATGAAAGTGACCGGTGCCCGCTGGAAATCTGGATCAGAGGAGGCCGAAGCATGAATATCAAGGTAATCACCGCTATATTCCGCAAGGACCTTCTCGACAGCCTGCGCAATTATCAGGTTATTTTAATGGTGCTTACTCCGATTATCCTCTCGCTGCTCTTCACCAACGTCATGAGCGGCAGCAAAGACGGGGCAGCATTGCCAGAAATCGGGGTTATCAGCAGCCCTCAGCAACCTCTGATCGAATCTCTCATTGGCAAAGGTCTCAGCAAAAAAATCACCTTTTACCAGGATCGTCATGACCTTGAATCCGCTATTCTCGAAGGAAGAGTACGCTTCGGCATAATACTGCCCGAGATCATTTCTTCCAGGGGCAGCAAAAGTCAGCCGGTCACCCTCCTCTACCCCCCGCATATTCCCGACTTCGGAGTAGAAACACTTAAAAGTGTTTTTGAGGCAGAAATACGCTCACAGCTCTCGATTACGCCGCCGCCACTTCCCTTCGAATTCAAGGTAGAGGCCGTGGCAGGCACTACCAGTAGCGCCAATGCTATTGCCGACAGTATGTTTCCGATGTTGATGGTAATGGCAATGGGAATGGTAGGGTTTCTGGCACTGCCGATGGCCATAGTTGAAGAGCGCGAAAAGGGCACTCTCAATGCAATATTTCTGACACCGATCAAAACAGGCGAATTCATCGCAGGCAAGTCTCTGTTCAGCCTGTTTCTTGCTTTGACCACTATATTTGTAATGCTCAGCGTTAACCGGAAATGGAGCGATAACAGCGGCTATCTGGTCATGATAATATTTTCCGGCACACTGATGACAATTTTTACCGGACTCATTATCGCAAATTTTGCCAGAACTCAGGCCGCTGTAAATGCAATCGGCACCACGCTTTTTCTCTTCTTTCAGATGATTCCAAGCCTGCAGCATTCGAGCGAAGTGGTGCGAACCGTGGCACCCTTCGTGCCCTCGACCTACATTTTTTCGGGATTGCGTAAAGCGATGTTTCTCGACCTTTCAAAAGTGACAATTAATGACGATATATTGACCATAGTCATATTGACAACGGTTGCATATCTGGTTGCTCATGTTGTATACAGATTCAAACAGGCAGACAAATAAATCTGTCTTGCATTTGGGCACAGAATACAGTAATGTCAGAATTTAATATCGAGAAACCCGGAAGACCATAGTGAAAAATCTGGCTTTTGATGAAATAGTGAGAAATCTGCTTGTCTACCTCAAGGGGCAAGTTCCTTCGCTCAGCTCGAAAGAATCTAGAGACGATGTGCTGCGCCAGGTGCAAAGCATGACGTTCACGCTCAGATCAACGATTGTGCAGCTTGAAGGTGCGGCCTTTCAGGATCCACGCAATACCGAAGACTATATGAAACTTGAGCACGAAATCGAATCGCTCAAGGCCACCAACGCCAAACTTGAAGAATCTCTTTTCCTCGAGATGAACAAAACTTCAGATACCGGCGAAAAGTTTCTCAACTACCAGGAAGAACTGGTCAAGAAGCAAAAAACAGAGTCGGCCCTGATCGGCCAGATAGAACAGCTCAACAAAGAGATTGAAGCCCTGCAGAACAGACCGCTGCCGGTAATAACTGAAAGTGCCGTTGATGACTCTGTTTATGAAGATCTTAGAGCGGATATTGCCGACCTTGAGTCTCGCCTGGCAAAAGGCGAAGAAACGATCAACCAGCTGCGCCAGGCTCTGCAGAACAAAGATATTGAGCTCAGTAAAAGCAAAGAAGCTCTGATGGAAGCCATGAAAATGGACAAATCAGAGATAGAAACTCTTAAGCAGCAACTGGCCGAAATTTCTGCCGCCCGCAACGAAAACTCAATCCTGAGAACCCGGGTAAGTGAACTCGAAGCAGAACTCAGCAGATTGCCATCTGCAGATGCATACCGCAACAATATCGCAGCCAGCGAGGCCAAGATAACCTATCTTGAAAAAGCCCTTATCGATGCACAGTCTGATGCCAAACGCCTGAGAGACGCGCTGGCTCTTGCAAACCCCGAAGAAAGCGTGCGCGAAAAAGAGTCTCTGCAGCAGAGAATCGTCGACCTTGAAGCCACTTTGCGCAGCGTAATCAAGGCGCGCGATGCCAATACCAAAACAGAACGCTTCTCATTTGCGCCTGAAGAATGCGTCTACCTTTTCGAAACTCTCACGACAACGGCAAACCGATTGTCAATGAGCCCCGAGAACCGCGACGTATACTCACGTGCCCGCGATTCTATCGCTATTCTCGAAAAATCGAATGCCATACAGCGAATTCACACTGTTGGCGAAACATTTGACGGCAAAGTGCACAAAGCGGCAAAGTCTTTCAAGAACGACTTCCTTCCAGACAACATGATAATCAAAGAAGAAGGGCCCGGTTTTGTCTCTGGGGCCCGCCTGATACAGAAAGCTGTTGTCTGGGTAGGAAAATCGGTCTTCAACTGCACAGAATGTTTCAACACCTGCCGTCCGCATGAATATTTCTGCCCCAAGTGCGGCCTTGAGCTTACAGCCCC
>CAZMWO010000351.1:0-3119 GCA_964569565.1 uncultured bacterium
GGTTTTTCATCGCAGGTTTGGCGCCGTGGTGCACCTTCTTTGCCTTGATCAGCTCACCTTCGATCTCACGGAATTCGCCAAGATCTTCTTCGAGCAGCAGCTCGGCCTCGATATCGCTTTGCGAAAGCTTGAGAATCTTGCGGCGCAGGCTGCTCTGGCTGAGTGCATCGGCGAGACCGCTGGCCCCTTCCGTAAGACTCTTCATGGTGACGCCTCGCTGAAAGCCAATTACTACAGCGCCGGCTGCGACTGCGGCGAGCGAGTAGGCGCTGAGGCCGGCGGCCAGAACGATATACGGAATGTAGAACAACGCGAAGGCCGAAAAGAAGTAGCTGGCATCGCGTTCTCTGACGGTTACCACCAGCATTACAAAGGCCAGTAGATAGAAAAACAGTTGTGATTCAGACGAAACGCCTTCGGTGGCCTTGAATATCCACATCATGTAGCCATTGACCGTGAAACCACAGAATGAGGCCAGCGTGCGTTTGATTTTGGCGTCGTCTATTGCTTCTTCCGTCTGAAGGTTCTGTACGGCCCGCACCGCTATGGGCGCTGGTCGTCTGGGTTGCTGAGGTGTCGACATGGTGCCCCTCCGGAGATCAGGACTCTTTGCCAGAGAACATGGCTATAATACCGCCAATAATTTTGAATGGTATCGAAAGTATAGCGTACATCAAATACAGTGAGAAGGCAAGGCCGATGATGAAGAGAGGCACGTTGATCAACAGGTTGAGTGTATCAGCCAGCCAGCTGTTCCAGATGCGGGTGAACCAGGTTTCGCCTTCATAGCGCACTTCGACCACTTCACCGGATGTCTGCCCGCCTGAGAAAGCCACGAATGTTCCCTGGCGGACCTGATTGCGTAATTCATCGCTGGTGCTTTCATCGAACGGGTGTTCGGGGGAGCCATGAATGGCGCAGATGACAGTTCCGCCCTTGTTCAGCTCGCCGGTAGTAGCGAAGCAGCATTCATTTTCTGCCATGACTATATGTGATTTGAGGTATTTACCCTGCACGAGATCGTCCATGGTGTTTCCGTCCAGGGTCGTGAGCATGGTTTCGTGATCCATGTTATACATCTCTATAGCACCCATGAGCACACGCTGGTTGGCTAAACATGCCTTGCCGCGGGCCTGCTGACGTGCTTTTCTGAAATTTGGCACGGCAAGAGCACCCAGCGGAAGAAAACCGGATGCGCCCCAGAGCGAGAGTGACTTGGCTTCGGTACGCTTTACAATAGTGCCGGAAGGAGTTGTCGGTCTGGCCATGACTGATACGTTGCGGGCACTGGCTGGTTCGTTGCGGGCGTTACTGCGTGCTGCGGCCTGCTGTGATACCTGCGGAACCGGGGTAGTAGAAACGGCAACGAATGAAGTGAACGGAGTGGCGAACTGGTATTTTTTACTGAGTGCGATAACTTCGTCTTTGAGTTCGGGCTTCTGACCGTAGGTCTGCATCTGCAGCATGAGGTCGTCGGCTTTCGCCTTTGCCCAGAAGCGGCTCACGAAAAGATTCTCGTTTGACTCTTCGGCAAAAACGGCCTTTATCGGGAAGTTCTGCTTAACAGTGTTGAGGAACCCGGTCAGAGCTATATCAGCTGATACACCTTTTTTGTAACGGCCGGTGATGACCAGCTGGGTGCCCTGATAAATGTTGGGCAGCGTCTTCGGGAAAACATCGCTGACTTCGGCGTTTCCCCAGTCAAGAGCAAGATCGACAAGCAGAGGGGTGCTTATATTTTCGTAGAAGGCCATCAGTTCCTGGTCGATACTCTGCGAATTTTCAGACAGGTAGAGCGCTTCGCCGCGGTTCTCGACGGCGATCTTGTTGAGCAGAACAGTGTTGACGCTGCTGCCGACGCCGAGGGTAAAGGTGCGCACCTGAGCGGTGTTGGCGGCGTTAAAATCGCGCACAATTGTGTTGGTGTCGGTGATGCCGGTGCTGGCTTCACCATCGGTCAGAAATACCAGAGTTCTGGTGCGTCCTTCCGACTGGTCGAACAGCTTGAGCGCAGCCTGCAGCGAGCCATAAATGTTGGTGCCGCCGCTGGCGTAGAGCATTTCGATAAAAGAACCGGCGACTTTGCGGTTTTCTTCGCTAACCGGCAGTAGTTCAGGCATCCAGGTCTTTACCTGTGACGAAAACGCCACAATGCCGAAGCGGTCATTCTCGTTGAGCCGCTTGACGAAAAAGTCGAATGCTCGCTTGGTCTGTTCCATCTTGCGGCCTGACATCGAACCAGAAGTATCGACGACGAAAACGATGTCACGCACTGCGATATCTTCGGCGCTGATGATCTCGGCGGGCGACAGCATCAGCATGAAATAGCCATCCTGACCTGCTTCAGGCCGGGTTGTCAGGAAATTGGTGGCGAGAGCTTCTGCTTTGACGTCATAGTTGAGCCTGAAGTCGCCGGCCGGCAGATAATTGTTCTTTTCGAACACGACGTTCCAGGTGCCGTTTTCGGCCTTCTCGGCGTAAATGTCGTGGCTGAGCGATACGACAGTGCTGATCTCTTTCTGATCAGTGATCGTCACGCTTATCGCGGAGGTTTCGAGATTGGGTTCCTGATATTGCTTGACGTTGAAGGGCAGAAGATAACTGACATTACCGCGACTGTAAGCTAGAATCTCGCTGTATTCAATCATTACCGTTGCATGTGATTTGGGGCCTATCGCACCGATGCTGGTCTCGAAAACGCCGGGCTGTTTCTGCACTGCCATGGCCGGCATCATGCCTTCGGCCTTGGCTTCGTTGAATACCTGAGTCGCTTTGTTGCTTTCTTCGATAGTTCCGGCAAAAACGTTGCCTTCACTGTCGGTCAGCGAAAACTGCTGAACCGAAGCCTTCTCATGTATTGGAAATCTTATGTTCGGCTGAATGGTGAAGTCGTTGGGGTTGTAAAACGACATCTCAAGCCGGGTTACTGCTACCTGGTTGTTGATATCGACCTTGACTTTCTGTTTCACCATCGGCAGGGTACCATTCTGGTAAACCAGATAGGCGGCCTCAGCCGGCATCGAACCGAGCACAAAAAGCATTGTAATGATACAGAAGATAAAAGCTCTTTTCATAACTTTCTCCCCCTCCTGATAATTTGCCCTGTCTGCATTATACTC
>CAZMWO010000351.1:3129-3854 GCA_964569565.1 uncultured bacterium
CCAATGCAAAGTACATGCCAAATCAGATAGGCTGATCAACAAAGGCTTTAGCGCAATTATGGCATCGCCGGTGCGACATCTCTGTCGCTACTGTGCCAGGCCTGCCGTAGGCATGAGATTCTGAGACTGCAGCACAAATATTCACCACAGGGTGAATATATAAAGACAAAAAAGGCGTCAGCGGGCGGGTGGGTATTCGGGGAAGACCAGACTGTGTTTGTAGAGATCTTCGCCGGTTTTTATGCCGTGTTTTTCAAGCAGTTCGATAAAATTGAAAAGAATGTCTCTGACAGCGCGGGTGTCGTTCATTGCCCGATGTGCGTTCTGCAGATCGATATGGAAATAGTCAGCGACGCTGCTGAGCTTGTTTGAGCGCAACCCGAGATATTTTCGCGCCAGGCGCAGTGTGCACAACGATGGCATACAGAGCGGCTTTTTGAGATGTTTGCGGAAGTAATAATCGAGAAACGCCCAGTCAAATGGAACATTGTGCGAAACGAAAATTGCATTGCTGAGCATGCCGTCGAGAATAGCTGCCAGTTCGCTGATTTTGGGCTTGTTATAGACCATGGCGTCGGTGATTCCGGTAATTTTCGTAATTTCCGACGGAATAGGTCGCTCTGGATTGATTAGTGTTTCGAATGGTTCTTCGTTGCCATTAACCAGTGAAATTATGGCGACTTCGGTGATACCTGCTTCATTGGGGCTGAAACCTGTGGTTTCAA
>CAZMWO010000351.1:3879-4313 GCA_964569565.1 uncultured bacterium
TGCTATACTATAGCTAATCAGCGCTGACGTCAAATTATCTCTCTCTAATCTTCGTTCTCGTTCTATCTCTTCTCTCTATCTCAATCGGTATCGCTATCGTAATCGTAATCGCTCTTTCCCTATCTCTCTATCGACTCATCATCCAGTTCACCGCAAACGGAGGTTCACCCATGCAGATGCAGAAACTCAAAGGAATCATCGCCCGCCGTGAAGGCAATACGCTGGTGGTAAAAGCCGACAAGGGCGGTATCGAGTATCGCTTCAATGCCTCCGATCTGGTTAACGCCGAGACTGGCGAGCGCGTCGATCTGCTTATCGCTCCGGCTGATGACCCCGATGACATTTCCACCATACTTTCGATAAAGAGCAAAAAGAAGGTTAAGCCGATAAAGATCGGCAATTTCAACACACTTGTCGGGCACATGATCAAAACC
>CAZMWO010000352.1:0-4310 GCA_964569565.1 uncultured bacterium
AGGAAAAGCTGCGCAAATTCGAGTCGATCAGCCTTCGCCATTACACTTACCGGGGCAAGGATTCATGGTATGTTGCTGTCGTGCATAGCGACAAGACAAAGAGCTTTCCCATTTTTTCGCCGTCGGAAACCGACCGCGAAGCGCCCGAAGAAGCCAAGCGCGAGCTTCTGGCGCGCATGGGCAGCCGGTTCAGCCAGTTCGGGCTGGTAACCAGCTACGAAAAAAAATCTGAGAATGAAGAGCAAAGCTGATGAAAAAGAAAACGCACGATTCACCTAATAAAGAAAAATCGGTCTGGCAGCCGACAACTGCTCTGGCTCCGATTCCTGCTGTAATGGTCACCTGCCAGGGCAGTCAGGGCCGACCCAATATCATTACTCTCGCCTGGGTCGGCACGGTTTGTTCAGAACCGCCGATGCTGTCGATTTCGGTGCGGCCTGAACGATATTCTTACAACCTGATCAAAGAAAGCGGTGAATTTGTGGTCAACCTGGCTGACCGCCAGACCGCACAGGCAACCGATCTCTGTGGTGTAATCAGCGGCCGCGACCATGACAAGTTTCACGAAACCGGCCTGACCACAGGGCGCAGCCAGATCGTAAAGCCGCCAATAATTCTCGAATGCCCGATAAATATTGAATGCAAAGTCGAGCAGGAAATCGCTCTCGGCTCACATAACATGTTCATCGCCCGCATCATGGCTGTGCAGGTAACCGAAAAGCTAATCGACAAAGACGACTGCCTGCATATCGAAAACGCAGCGCTGGTCGGTTTTGCGCACGGGCACTATTATCAGCTCGGCCGGCAACTCGGACAGTTCGGCTTCAGCGTGAAAAAGAAGTGAGCGCCGTCGATCTGCTGATTGTCGGTGCTGGCCCGGCCGGCCTGATGGCAGCTATCAAAGCGGCCGACGAAGGATTGCGCGTCTGCATGGTAGAATCAATGCCGAAGCCGGCCCGCAAATTGGGCATCGCCGGCAAAGGCCGCGGCAATCTTACTAATGCAGCGCCGTTAGCTGAGTTCCTCAAGCATTTCAACCGCCATGGACGATTTTTGAAAGCCGCGTTTGCAGCATTTTTCAACAAAGATCTTATTGATTTTTTCGAAAAAGAAGGGTTAAAAACTGTCGAAGAACGCGGTGGCAGAGTTTTTGTCGCTTCCGGCCGGGCTACCGATGCGGTAAGATGCCTGCATAATGCGATTGAGCGCCGAGGTATCAGGCTGTTCACCAGCTGTCCGGCCCGCGATCTTCTGATTACCGATAAAGTCTGTCGTGGCCTGATTCTGACCGACGGGCGCAAACTTGAAGCAGCCAGAACACTGGTCGCAACCGGTGGCATGTCATACCCACTGACCGGCTCGACCGGCGATGGCATCAGAATGGCGCAGAAGTGCGGTCACACAATAGTAACTCCCCTGCCCGCGCTGGTGGCGCTCAAGCCTGAGACTGCTCTGCCAGACAATCTGCAGGGCACTGTGCTGAAGAACGTGTCAGCTGAACTCCGCATCAATGGCAAAAAAGAAGCGGCCGAATTTGGCGAAATGGCATTTCTCGACGGCTGCCTGGCCGGGCCGATCATCATAACCCTGAGTCGCGCTGCCGTTCAGGCTCATCATGCCGGGCACCAGGTCGAAATCATACTCGACCTGAAACCGGCACTCGACCACGCAACCCTCGATCGCCGCCTGCTGCGCGAAATCGAAAACAATCGCGGCATCGACATCGTCAACCTGATCGCCAAGCTTCTGCCTGCCGAAGTGCGCCGCTACTGCCTCGATCAGACTGGTCTCGCTGGCAGCAGAAAGGCTGACCAGATGAGTGCCGAGCAGCGCAAAAGACTACGCCTCTGGTTCAAGGAGCAACATTACCCGATCGTCGGCCATGCTCCGTGGGAACAGGCTATAGTAACTGCCGGTGGCATTGCCACCAACGAAATCAACCCCAATACGCTCGAATCTAAAATCATCGCCAACCTGCATTTTGCTGGTGAGATCATCGACATCGACGCCGATACCGGCGGCTACAACCTGCAGGCTGCCTTCTCTACCGGCTGGCTGGCTGGCCGGTCTGCTGCGCAGGCAATCAAAGACGCCGATAAAGCCCGTTAAAATAACAAAGGAACCCACACCATGAAATTCATTTTACGCCAGCTCGAACTGCCTCTGGATTATAAAGACGACGACCTGCCGTCAGCGGCAGCGCGCCGCCTCAAATGCGACGTCGATGAAATCATTCATGTCGAGATAGTAAAAAGATCGATAGACGCCAGACCAAGGCGGCCGGCACCGCTGTTCATTGCCGCCGTAAAGCTTGAGATGGCGGCCCGGTTCCGCATGCCGTCATGGTTAAAGAAAGACATCGAAGAAATCGCTGATGAACCTGTTACAGTCGAATCTGCCGCAAAGCCGGCCCTGAAAAGCGGAGATCCAAGACCGGTTGTCGTCGGTGCCGGCCCGGCCGGCCTGATGGCCGCCTGGCATCTGGCAATGAATGGTCTCAGGCCGATACTCATCGAGCGCGGCGAGCGCGCAGACCGCCGCAAACCGGTAGTCGATACTTTCTGGCGCACCGGCGCTTTCAACCCCGAGAACAACGCTTTATACGGAGAAGGCGGCGCCGGCCTGTTCTCTGACGGCAAACTCACCGCGCGCAGCAAGGATCGCCCGCGTATACGGGCTTTTTTTGAGACACTGGTTCAATGCGGCGCCCCACACGAAATTCTGATCGACGCTGAACCGCACCTCGGCAGCGATGTGCTGCTCAAAGTCGTTGCCAACATACGGCAGCTCATCGAAGCAAATGGCGGCGAAACCTTTTACAATACGACACTTACCGGTATCATCAGCGAAAACGGCATGCTTACCGGCATAAAATGTGGCAAGAAAGAATTTGCTGCGAACAGACTGATACTGGCGACCGGCCATAGTGCCCGCGACGTCTATTACATGCTGCACAAAAGCGCGGTCGATCTTGAAAGCAAGCCGCTCGCGATCGGTATCAGACTGGAAGCTCCGCAAAAACAGATCGATATTTCTCAATACGGCCAGTTTGCCGGACATCCGCGACTCAAAGCAGCCAGTTTCAGAGTGACCCGCCGGCCCGAAAAGGATACCAGAGCATGTTACAGTTTCTGCATGTGCCCGGGCGGCCTGGTAATCTGCTGCGCATCAGAAGATGGCGCGATTACCACCAACGGCATGAGTTATTCAGGACGCGACAGCATCTGGGGCAATGCCGCATTCATAGTGCCGGTCGAACCTGCCGACTTTGCCGACCCGGCTTTCATGACATCTGGCAAAGAACTCGCCGGCCTGCTCTTTCAGGAGAAAATCGAAAAAGCTGCTTTCATCGCCACAGGCGGTGACTTTGTCGTGCCGGCCCTTACGCTCAAAGATTTTCTCGCGGCAAAAGTGTCTGAAAGTCTACCGGCCAACCGCTCGTGCCCACGTTCAAAACCAGCATCTTTCGACGGCATCCTGCCCGATTTCGTCACTCACACTCTGCGGCAGTCGATTCCTGCCATGTTGCGTGAGCTCGGCAGCATCAATATTGCCGACTGCGTCGTCTACGCCGCTGAGACCAGAAGCTCAAGCGCAGTTCGCATTCTGCGCGACGACTCAGGCCAGTCGACAACTCTGCGCGGCCTTTTCCCGGCCGGCGAAGGGGCCGGTTACGCCGGCGGCATCGTCAGCTCAGCCGTCGATGGACTCAAAGCCGCAGAACAACTTGCCGCAACTTTAATTTAATAACTCTGTAAATTCCACCTGATTTTGCTGCGCCCAAAAAAATCAATTTGTCGCTGGCCGGAATTCTTGATATCATGAAGCTAATATAGCCTGCAGCTGTGACGATCTTAGCAATTCTGTCCTGTCCGGGGAATAAAAAAAAATGCAGATTGAGAGACTATTTGGCCAGAACCGTGCCGGGTATCACAAAGAAGAAGACGCTGGCCAATCGGTATTGAATGGCGCAACCGCTGCTGACGTCAGCGAACAGACCGCGCGTTATCAGCAGTTTTCGACCCGCTGCTTCTGGCAGGAAATCGCGATAACAGTTACGGTAATAACATGTTTTGCGCTGGCCTACCTGTTCTGCTATCTGGTCGGAATTGAATACGGCACCTTTCTTCACGGCAAAATCCTTTATGCCGTGTTCGTGTTCTTCAATATTTATGCTGCCGGTCAGGCGTTTTACAGCTGGGCCGTCCTGCGGAGCAAGAGTGTTGCGCGCGATTACATGTTTTTCTGGGCAATCGCTTTTATCGGGGCCGCCATTGGCAACTCAATCGATTATCTTCTCTGGGCCAGTG
>CAZMWO010000353.1:0-4299 GCA_964569565.1 uncultured bacterium
GATACTCTCATCTGGTGAGAGTTGTAGCGAATGAGATTCCGCCGAGAGCCCGGCAAAAGCAGAGACTCTCAGATTGAATTCTCAAACTCTTATGTGACAGAGGACTAGCATGACTCAAAAACTCTCCAGAGAAGATCTTGAAAGGCAGATCGGCGATCTTAAATCGCAAATAGAATCATTGAATCGAGTCTACCGTTCGGTAGTCGATAACTCACTCGACGCAATTCTGTTGACAGTGCCTGACGGTCAGATTCTGGCAGCGAACAAAGCCGCCACTCTTCTTTTCAAAATGTCAGAACAGGAAATAATAAAGGGTGGCCGAAATGCCATTGTCGATATTACAGACCCCAGGCTCGCCGCAGGCTTAGAAATACGGCGAACTACCGGAAGCGCTTTTGGCGAACTGAATTTTAAAAAAGCAGACGGAACTGTTTTCCCGGCTGAAGTTTCGACTTCTATTTATACCGACTCCTCCGGGCAACAGTTCACCAGCATGATAATACGCGACATCAGTGAGCGCAAAAGGGCCGAAAAGGCACTCAAACACAGTGAAGAGCTGATGAGATATGTCATCGACAATGTTCAGGGCTCTGTTGCGGTATTCGACCGCGAAATGCGTTACATTTATGTAAGTCGAAGATACCTGGCAGAATACGATGTCGAAGAAAAAAATGTGATCGGCAAGTGCCACTACGATGTTTTCCCAGGTTTGCCGCAGAGTCTCTGTGAAGCCCATCAGAGAGCAATGTCCGGCGAAAAGGTAAGCAATGACAGAGATTTTCTCTATCAGCCTGACGGCCGGAAAATCTGGGCTTCATGGACCTGCCTGCCCTGGTATAAGGAAGATGGGTCGATTGGCGGCATAGTGCTGTATGCCGAATCCATAACTGACCGCGTGAATGCTGAAGAGGCGCTTCGTCAGAGCGAAGATAATTATCGAACCCTGTTTAGTGAAATGCTGAACGGTTTCGCGCAACACGAAATTATCTGTGACGGGAACGGCAAACCGGTCGATTATCGTTTCCTTGCGATTAACCCTGCATTTGAGCGAATGACAGGTTTAAAGGCCGATAAAGTAATCGGCAGAACAATCAAAGAAATTATGCCAGATCTTGACCAGAAATGGGTCGATACTTATGGTGAAATCGCTCTTACCGGTCAGGCAAAATTTTTTGAAAACTATTCGACGCCTCTCGGTAAGTATTATGAAGTAACCGCCTTCTGCCCCAAACCAGGGCAATTTGCCTGTGTTTTCAATGATGTTTCAGAGCGTAAAATTTCTGAACAGGAGAAAGAGAAGTTACAGGAACAGCTTCTCCATTCTCAGAAACTCGAGTCAGTCGGGCGACTTGCCGGCGGCGTAGCTCATGATTTCAACAACATGCTCAGCGTCATTCTCGGGCATGCAGAGTTGATGAAAAAAGGGATCGATTCTGGCAGTCCTCTGCGCAACGACCTCGAACAGATACTTGGTGCCGGCGAACGTTCTGCCAATCTGACCAGGCAATTGCTTGCCTTTGCTCGCAGGCAGACGATCAAGCCTGAAGTCATCGATATAAATGGCAGCATTACCAGCATGCTTCAGATGCTGCGCCGCCTTATCGGAGAAAACATTGAACTGATATGGCGACCTGGATCAGGCCTATTGCCGATTTGCGTGGATTCTTCGCAACTCGATCAGGTCATGGCGAATCTTTGTGTTAACGCGCGTGATGCCATCAAAAATGTCGGGCAGATAATCATTGCAACTGATATTAAAACATTTGCAGTGGACGACAGGAATCGCCCGGCCGATCTTGTCGCAGGAGATTATGTTCAGATCAGGGTGACTGACAATGGTTGTGGCATGAACAGTGAAGTTCTGTCTCATGTCTTCGAGCCCTTTTTTACTACAAAAAAGCAGGGCGAAGGCACCGGTCTTGGCCTTGCCATGGTTTATGGAATAATCAAGCAGAACAGTGGGTTCGTCGATATCACCAGCAGGCCAGACAATGGAACTACCGTAACATTATATCTGCCGAAGCACATGGCACGTGATACAGTTTACTCCACACACAGCTCTGACTATCGCAACGAAAAAACGAGCAATGAAACTGTTCTGCTGGTTGAAGATGAGCTTGCGCTTCTTAAAATGACTTCGAAAGTCCTTACCAATTTTGGCTACAAAGTCTTCGCAGCCTCGACGCCCACTGAAGCCCGACAAATTCTTGCCGACAGCGGCGAAAAGATACATCTGCTGATAACCGATGTAATTATGCCTGAAATGAACGGAAAGGATCTGGCACAGGAACTTAAAGCGCTGCAGCCAGATTTAAAAGTACTTTTCATGTCGGGTTATACTGACGATGTAATCGCCGACCATGGCCTCATCAACCGGGATCTGAACTTCATAGAAAAGCCTTTCACCCAGAAAGGCCTTGCCGAAAAGATAAGAGAAGTTCTGGATAAATAGCATCCGGCAAAATCTGCGGAAAACTCTTCATGACCTCATATTTTAGTTAAATTGCTGTCTGATCTCGGCTATAATTTTTGTGAAAATGTCAGATGAAGGGGCACAGAACAATGCAACGCAGGCTCTTTATTCTATTGATGCTTATGCTGACGGTAGTGCAACAGGCTGCTGCGCGGTTGCCGCAGGCGGATTATGCCGGCGATGAACGTTGTTTCATCGCAAAAGGCAATTTTGGGGCGGTCAGCTGCGGGCACCCTCTGGCAGCGGCGGCGGCTTTGCAGATACTGTGTGAGGACGGCAATGCGGTCGATGCAGCTATTACCGCCGGGTTCATGCTTGGTGTCGTTGATTTCAGCAATTCCGGTATCGGCGGCGATGGCTTTGCTTTGATCCACCTGCCCGATGGCCGCGTCGAAGCCTGGGATGCCTCGGTCAAGCGCCCGCGCCTGACAGGCAGTCGAAAAATCGTCAACCATATCGGCCTGCCGACAGTTCCTGATCTGCTGCTGCGACTGCGTCAGCAGTATGGCAGCCGCCCGCTGGCGACACTTATGCAACCAGCTGTCAACGCAGCCGCCAATGGTTTCAAAATCAGCGCATATCTCGAAAAAACCATCGAAAAAAACCTGCCGAATATCGATGATCCGGCGGCTGTCAGTTTTCTGGCTCCACACGGCTACCCGCTGCGTGCCGGGCAGATTCTCAAACAGCCGCTTCTTGCCAGAACTCTTGCTGAAATAGCCAAAGATGAAGGGCGCTCATTCTATCGTGGAGATAGTGCAAAAGCTCTGATAGCTGACATGCAGAAGCATGGATCACAATACCGCATCAGCGATCTGGCTCTCTTCAGAACCCGGCAGGCCAAGCCGGTTCGCCGCGACTGGCAGAATTATGCGCTCTATGGCAACCCGCCACCAGCCTGCTCTATCGCCAGCATCAAACTGGCAGAAGACCTGCTGAACAGCCGAATCGATCTGCATGAACAACGCCCCGAAGATATACTGGCAACCGCCAGAACCGGGCGCAGAATACTGCAGGCCAGGTATGAGAACATGGCTGACTGTCTTGCCGACCCGTATCGCTTCATCGAATTCGCCGACAATATCGTAGTCAACCGCAGTGGCGACGTCGTCGAAGACGGCAACACCACTCACCTCTGCGTTGCCGATAAGAACGGCATGCTGGTGTCAATGACCCTGACACTCGGCAGCCATTTTGGCACCGGAGAGGTTTCACCTGCCGGTTTCTTTTATAACAACGGCCTGCGCAACTTTACCGACGTGGTTTCAGGGTATCCCGACGATTATCCAGCCGATGCCGGCCCGATTTCGACCAAATCTCCGGTGATTGTAACCAGAAACGGTCAGCCTGTGCTGGCAATCGGCGGCGCCGGCTCTGAACGCATAGTCTTTAATACCGGTCTGGCGCTGGCCAGATTTCTGCGCCGACCACAGCAGACCGACCATCTGCTCAGCGCTCCCCGCTACTTTCTCGATCATCGCCAGAAACTGGTTGTCGAGTGGCAACCAGATACCTCGTCTGCAAAAACGCTCGAACAGTGGTTTCCAGAGGTTACGGTAAAACCAGGTTGCGATGACTATTTCGGGCTGCTGTCGGCAATCATGGCCGAAGGCAGGCAGTTCAAGGCGCTCGCCGACCCACGCCGCGACGGTTCCTGCGCTGCCTGCAGTGAAGTCAGTCCTTGAGGGCGCCGCTGGTGATGCCTTCGATGATTTCTTTCTGAAACAGCCAGAATATCGCGATTATCGGCAGTGAGCTGACCGAAGCGCCTGCCATCAGAGCACCCCAGTCAGTCGCATGCGGCCCCTGCGAAAACATGGCGAGAG
>CAZMWO010000354.1:0-4297 GCA_964569565.1 uncultured bacterium
TAACAATACTCACGTCTGGTGAGAGTTGTAGCGTTGGGATCCTGCCGAGAGCCCGGCATAAGCGGAGTCTCTCGGATTGAATTCTTAAACTCTTATGTGACAGAGGATTAGATGCCCCAGGTTTTGATGCGGGTTATTGATTTTATCACGTCGGTGCGGTTAAGTGCTTCAAGCGTCATTACCGGCTTTTTTTGAGCGTCGAGCTGGTTATACCATGCAATCAGCGGGCTGTAGTCAATACAACCGTCACCAATCGCCAGATGCTGATCACCAGATCTGTCATTGTCGTGTATATGGCAGACAAGTATATTGTTGCCAAGCCGGTCGAACCATGACTGCATGGGCAGCGGCGAAAAGAGGTTGTGGTGGCCGGTATCGAAGCAGATGCCGGCACCTTCGGACTCTACGGTGTCGAGCAGCATATACAGACGCTCTGGCGTGGAGTCGTAGATATTCTCAAAAGCGATCTGCCGGCCTAGCCCGCATGCGCTCTGACACAGAGATTTCAGAAGTCCGCCCGCACGCTTGAGCCATTGAATAAAGTCGCCTTCGTCAGGCATATCGCCGTATCCGGGATGCACCACTATGCGTTGAGAGCCCAGTCTGGCCGCCATGTCGAGCGTGTGCTGCAGTCGCCTGTATGTTCGCTGCTGCAGGCTGTCATCTGCCGAACCGATATCCTGCTCCATGAACGGTGCGTGCAGACTCGACCGGAAACTGTGTTTATCGATATGTTCTTTGAGAAAGTTCAAAAACTCTTCGTTGACGTTGTCGACATCGCGGCTGCTGAAATAAAGTTCTGGAAACATCTGATAATCAGCGAGTAGCGCGAACGCCTCGCCGGTCATGTGTTTGCTTGAAAGGGTTGCGTGTATCTGTGCCACGTTCTTCAGGGTTTTTCCGGTTTGTTCAGTATGGTGGCTTCTTCGACAAGCATCACCGGAATGTCGTCGCGTATCGGGTATGATCTGTGGCACTCACAGCAGTTAAGAACATCTTTTTCTTCATCGTGAACAATCTTGCCACGGCAGGCCGGACAGGCAAGAATTTCCAGCAGCTCTTTCTTGATCGGCATCGAGCAAACTCCCTAGCAGACTGACTGCAATAACTGGCACCAAGTATATTGCCAAACCTGCAAAAATTCAAGACAGTAATCGCAGCCTGTCGACAATCGCAGGCGTGTCTGCTATATTGCCTGCATCTGGAGGTCTCAATGTCTGGAATACTGGTGATGCGGCTGCGTGGGCTCGGCGATATTATACACCTGCTGCCGGTTTTGCGCATGCTGCGAGAACAGAACCCTGATGAGAGAATCGGATTCTTCTGCCAGAAGCCCTTTGGCCAGATAATTCCGCCAGAACTCAAAATCACTGTTATCGAAATGCCCCCCGGTGCCGGTTTTGCGCAGTTGCTCAAGCTTGCCCGTCGTATTCGCCGGTATCGTTTTGACAGCGTTTTTGATTTGTTCAGCAACCCTGCTACAGCTATTGTCACCGCTCTCTCAGGCATAAAACATCGCTATGGTTTTGATTATCGTGTGCGTCGCCACGCCTACAGCAGAACCTATACGGCTCCGAACCCGAATTGTCACCTGATGCAGCTTTTTGCTGATTTTTTCGCCTGTTTCGGGGTAACCGGCCAATTGAAGCCGCCTCAGATGCAACCTTCTCCATCATTGCTCGAACGCTCCAATGCCGCGTTGCCGGAGCGTTTCCGGCAGATATCACCTCTGCTTGGCATAAATCCTCATACTACCTACCAGGCCAAGGCCTGGCCGCGTGAGCACTTTCTTGAATTTATCAGACTATGGTATGAAGCTACCCGGCAGCCGGTTCTGGTTACCTGGGGGCCGGGTGAACGCGCGGCGGCCGAAAGCCTGGCGAATGAAGCCGGCACAGAAAGGGCGTTCGTTCACGAAAGTCTGCGTATAGATGAATTCGCCGCTCTACTGAGCCGGCTCGATCTGTTTTTAACCTGTGATACCGGTCCGATGAACATCGCCTGGGCAGTTGATACTCCGGTGGTGGCTCTTTTCGGCCCGACCACGCGTGAACCGGTATACCCGCGTGGTGAAAAGCATCTGGTTCTTTATAATGACAGCATCGACTGCCTGCAATGCCATCGCGAAACCTGCAGTCACCGGACATGTATGAATTCTCTGACTCCGGCAAAGGTGTTTGCCGCCGTTGCCGCAAAATACGATATAACTGGAAAATCACGAGGTAGTCATGCGAAGAGCTGTTTTTCTTGATCGTGACGGAACATTGAACCCTGATCCGGGTTACATTTCAAATCCTGATGACTTCAACCTGTTTCCCGGGGTGCCCCAGGCTCTTGCCAGATTGAAAAAGGCAGGTTATCTGCTCATTCTGATTACTAATCAGTCCGGCATTGCGCGCGGACTGGTAAGCCGCGAGCAACTTGAACTAGTGCATCAGAAGCTGCAAAGTCTTCTGGCTGCAGCAGACGCAACTCTCGATGCCATATATTTCTGCCCGCATCATCCTGATTATCCTTTGAACGGCATAGCCGCCTGCGAATGTCGCAAACCTCAGCCCGGAATGATTTGCCAGGCAATGAAGGATTTCGACATCGACCTCGCCGGATCCTATGTGATCGGCGATCGCAGTAAAGATATTCAGATTGCGATCAATGCCGGCGTCAGGCCGATATCTATCAGACCGCAACCGGCGGCAGGCTACGAAAATGTACCTACTTTTGCCAGCCTGACAGCGGCTGTTGACTGGTTGCTTGCTGAAACCGCCAATAAAATTTGACTTTTTGCTGTCAGCACTTATAATGGGCGCGGCGCCACTCGCTAAAATATGATTTCGAAGGCGGACAGATGGCTTTAAATGCAGACGAAAAGGCGCCGGGCGGAGAGGCCGGCATTACCTTCGTTTCGGTTGCCTACTTCTTTTTTGTTATCTGCTCTTATTATGTAATCAAACCGATTCGTGGCAGTCTCGTACTTGAGCTCGGCTCTGATAACATTCCGGTGCTCAACATTCTTTCGATGGTGTCGCTGGTGGTCGCCAATGCTATATACAGCTGGATTGTCGGCAAATACAAGCGCGACATCTTCATTCCCTTCATCACCAGATTTCTTGTGGTCTGTCTGGCGTTATTCTGGCTGATATTTACGCTCTTTATTCCGATCAATGAAAAGGCACCGGTGTCAGGTTCGGCAGAATCTTCATTCAGTCAGCCGCTGGCTGAACAGGTTGAATCTGACAGAAGTATTACCCGGAATCCGCCAATTTTAAGGGATCCGATGGATGTCCTTTATTACTTTGCCAAGACTGTCATGATCGGCATCTACTATCTGTGGGTCAATTTTTTTGCGCTGATGGCGGTAAGCATGTTTTGGTCGTTCATGAACGACGTTTTTACGGTGAACCAGGGGCGCCGCCTCTACGCGATAATCGGTTATGGCGGCCTTGTCGGCGGGCTGGTAGGCAGTGCGCTGACATCGCTGCTGGTCAAGCAGGTTGGCACTTCCAATCTGTTCATTCTTGCGATAGTTCTGCTTTATCCTTCGATCTGGTGCATGCAGTACATTCACAAAAACCACTACCGTCCTGAAGGTGTCGTCGATGCCGATAACAACCCGGCCCGACCGGCCCACCCGCCGCGCCCATGGGACGGTTTTCTGTCGGTATGCAAAAATCCGATTCTCATCTGCATGGCGCTCGAAATGTTTCTCTATACTTTTTCAAGCACCATGTTTTTTCAGCAGCTCAACCGGCTGATCGAGACCGAAATCGGTTCTGACGTCAACAGCAAAACTGCCTTCATTGCCGGCATGTATGGCCGCATCAACATAGTATCGCTCTTTTCCCAGTTCTTTGTGACCCGTCTGATGATGATGCTGCCAAACCCGGTTTATGGACTTCTCATTCTCAATTTCATTCAGGTGGTCGGCACCTTTTTTACCATGTTTACACCAAGTCTTGCAGTTGCTTCATGGGTCGTGATAATAAGATATGCCATCGATTATTCGACGGGAAGGGCGTTGCGAGAACTGGTCTATATTCCGCTGGATCGCGAGGCCAAGTATCAGGGCAAGGGCTTCATTGATACGGTAGTATTCAGAGTTGGCGATGGTCTTTCGTCGATAATACTTATTGGCGGACTCAGTTTTTGTTCATACGGAACCTGGATCGACTATTCAATTCAGGTGGCGATGCTTGTGCAGTTTTATGTTATAATCAAAACCGCCGGGCTGTATGGTCAGCGCCTGAAAACCGCTGAAACAGAGGTTGCGGCGTCGGTGCCGGCCTAGTAACAACACATT
>CAZMWO010000355.1:0-4282 GCA_964569565.1 uncultured bacterium
AGCCCGGTATAAGCGGAGATTCTAAGATTTAATTCTTGAACTCTTATGTGACAGAAGACTAGTCCTGATCAGGGTTTTCCAGTGGCAGGTTTTCAGCTTCAGCCGGCAGAAATTTGCCGGCTTTGTCGATGTAGCCGATTTGTGTGTCTTTGTAGACGATATAGCTGCCATCGCCGCGTGGGAGAACATGATCATAGATGTGCGGTTGAATCTGCCCACCGTCTTTGTCGATGAAACCCCAGAGTCCGTCTTTTCTGACGGCGGCCATGTTGTCGCGCATATCGGTTCCTTCTTCGTATTGCAAAGGAATGACGATTTTACCGGTATCGTCGATGTAGCCGTATTTACCGCGTGATCTGACCAGGCAGCGGTTTTTGCTGAGATAACCGACCTTGTCGAAAACCGGGCTGCCTGCCGGAAAGTTTTCGCTGGGGTAGATCAGCCATGAATAGCCACGCTTCAGCAGCACTGCACTTCCCGAAAATTCTCTGTATTCATCGTATTCCGGGCGCACCAGCCATTTTCCGGCATTGTCCTGAACGCCGTGATGATCGTTGAAGGTGGCAACGCGCAGTCTGATTTTCTGGTTATGCTCATTCATGTAGACTCTCGGTTTGTCCGGCGTCCGGCCATGGTTGTCGATTATTCTGACGCCGTTCTCGTCTTCGACTGCCGCCTGATACCAGGAAAACCCGCTTACCCATGTGTAACTGGCCGGGATAACCTCTTTTAACTGCGGGTCGATAAATCCCCATCTGCCGCTCTGCGTCTCAAAAGGCGCGAGTTCATTGTGAAACTTGCCGATATTTCTATAGCTGGTCTGGATGACATCTTTCTGCCTGGTGTTGTACAGGGCCATCGAATGTTCGCCAGAAAGCCGCAGATAACCTTCGCCAATATCCGTTATCTTCGAATAAACCGGCGGCAGCAGAGTCTTGCCATTCTCGTCGAACATTCCTACCTGGCCGTCTTTCCAGGCGATCATGCTGCCGTCGGGCTGAAAAGTGATATCAGTGAACTCGGTCGGCAGTATCTCTCCCGAATCGAGGCTGACGATGCCGTATGACCAGCCCCGGCAGACTTTGAAGCGTTTTTGCCCCGGCGCCCGCGTGATTGCGTCGTATTCGAGTTCGAGCAGGTAGCAACCTTTTCTGTCGATCAGGCCGATCTTCTCATTGCGGTTTACTATCGCTGTTCCCGAGGCAAAGTTTTCGACCTGATCGTATTGCACTCTAATGATATATTCGCCCGAAACATCGATGTATCCCCAGTAGTTTTCGTAGCACACGGCCGCCAGACCTTCATTGAAGCTGTTGACCGAATAGAACTGCATGGGCACAATCAGTTCGCCGTCAAGATCGACGAAACCCCAGTATCCATCAGCAAAAACCGCCACCCGCCCGTCGGCTGCCGGCAGCATGTGCTCATAGGTCTCGTAGCCGATCTGCCGGCCATCTTTGCCGATCAGATGCCAGCGCTCATCTTTCATCAGCGGATAAACGCCCGGATTGAAACCGTTGGTCCAGTCATCGAGCGGGTCGGCCTCGTAGAGGTCAGCCGAGTCTATTCCTGGCGCAGAAAATTCTATGGACATGCCATAAATGCCATCGCCACGCCTGGGTGGTGACCAGACCCGGTCAAAAGCGGGTTTGACCACGTATTCAGCCGAGGTGTCGATGATGCCCCATTGTCCGTTTTCCTTGACCGGCGCGTAACCGTGCATGAAGCGGCAAACCTTGTCGAACAAGGGGTCGATTTCATAATTTCCGTCAGGCTTGAAATAACCCCAGGGCCCCGAAGCCGTTCCGATATCGAACCCGAACTTGTCACCGACCTGTATCGGCTTATACTCCCAGTCGTCGATTCCCTCAAAGCAGAAAATAGCCCTGGTTCCTGAAAAGGTGATATGCGTCTGCTGCCCGCAGCAGGGCAACGCCGCCAGAGCGATCAACAGAAGGGTGCCGTACAATCGTGTTTTGTTCAATGCCAATCACCTCTCAGCCTAATTCTGCCATGCAATTAAAAATAAATAAAGCCGATAGTTAAAAATTGCTTAACAGCTTCCGAACTCTTTGCTCGATTGCACAAAAAATTGCCAAAGGATCAAAAGGGGACACAATGCTGTCTTATTTTCGTTCACGAATTTTGCCACTTATGCTCGCTTTGCTTGCGCTTTCCAACCATGGGTTCGCGTGGCAGGGCATCGAGATTGTGCCGCCGCCGCCGATAACGGGTTCAGGTATGGAGGTTCTCTACACAGACCGTGAGCCGCCGCAGCCGACTGTCGTCGAAGCGCCATACGTTGCTGACGAGTTTGCCGGCAAAAGCATGGCTGTCGATGTAAGCATCTGGCTCAGTGATGTTGCCGGTGATGTCGAGTCGATGGGAATGAGTCTCGATCTCGGCGATGACACCGATATCGGCAGCCAGAACCGGGTTGGCATCAGCGGCCGCTGGCAATTCTCCGAGCTTACCCAGCTGCAGGTCGACTACTTTCAATTCAATCATAGCGGTTATCTGAATCGGGCCGTTACCTTCGACAAACTTAATTACGCGGCAGGCTCATCGGTGCGGGTCCGCAACCATCTCTTCGGTCTTGGCCTTGCGCAAACAGTTTCTGAATATGAGACGGGCGGTTTGCGGGTGCTGTGTGGCGCCAGATTGAGCCAGTTTAACACAAGTCTTGAACAGAAGTTTGCCGCAGGAACGCGCGTTGGCGAGCTCGACCAGAAGATCGGCATGCCTTATCTAGGTCTGGAAGGGGCCACGCGCCTTTCTGCCAATGCCGGCCTGACCGGTTCCTTCAAGTATTTCGATCTTGACCGTAACGGCGAGCCGAACCGGCTTTCTGATTTTGATCTGGCCCTGGTATTTGGTCGCGATTACGCTTCTGCGCCAGCGCAGCGTGAGTGGTATGGCATGCTGGGCTATCGACATTTCATGCTGAATGATGCGTCAGACGGCAGCACTTCTCGGGTCGTCTATTCTGGTCCTGTTTTCGGTATCAGAGGCCGGTTCTGACATGAGACATTCAGGCGTAGATAGGGGAAGATTTCTTTTAATTTCGTGTTTTGTGCTGGCTGTTTCCCTGTTGAGTGGTTGTTTCTCTGGCTCCGCCAGTGTTTCCTCCTGGCAGTCGCTGACGGTTGAAGGTGGAACAATTTCCGGGAATGTTACCGCTTCCGGCACTATCGATTTGGACAAGGCTGGCAGAGGCGATTTGCGGGCGCTGTTCAATATCGAAGGAGCGACGCTCTGGTTGCAGGAATACCCTGATATCAAGGTGACATCAGCCAGTGATGGCTCGTTTGTATTTGAAAATGTTCCGTTCGAAAGGGTTCGTGTCGTTGCGAATCTCAAGACAAAAGACAATAAAACATACAAGACCCGATCAGAGCCAGTCGATGTGACCCCTGAAAATCCGACGCAGAGCGTTGGCCAGTTATCAGTGGCATTTGCCAATAACCGGGCTCGTATCATTCTTCGTGATGCCAGCGGCAACCCTGTCTCGAATGCAGTGCTGACCTTATGGGGCGAGGTCTGCGAACTCGATGGTGATGGCGTTTATCTCAGCCCACCGCTACCAGATTCTGAACTTATCGAGGAGATACTTATCGGCTCAGCCGGCGGACTCGAAGGCGGCAGTCTATATGCCCCGTTCACGCCGAATGGAGAGTCTATTGTCGTTTCGACTTTGACTGCGCCCGGTGCGGCTAACAAGGCGCCCAATGTCTGGCTGACTTCGGTCAAAGAACCGGCTGACAAGATCAATCCTGGCGAAGTGGTGAAACTCTGGGCGGTATATCTCGACAGTAACAGCCAGGATCTCGACCAGATGACACTAACCTGGAAATGTTCGGGCGGTGTGCTCGCCTCAGGTTCAACCCCACTACCGGAAGACCATAAGCGCAGAATGCCAAAGATTGACTGGGCCGTTGCCCGCGTTGTTCCGGTTGAATGGACAGCTCCAGCTGAGCCGGCAAATTACAAGGTGCAGGTTGTTGTAACTGATCCGGGAGGGCTCAGCGGTCAGGCTCAGCACCCGCTCAATGTGCATCTCAGCGACAACGACCCGCCGCCGCTTCCGCCGGCCAATCGGCCGCCTGTCGCTTATATAGTGGCGAGCTCGACCGTGCTGACCGGGCGCACTCTGGCTTTAAGAGTCGTCTCCGGCGATCCCGATCTCGATGTACTGTCTTATGAATGGTCGGTTAATCCTGCCGGTGGCGCATTCTCTGCGGTCAAGGCCGAAGCTGTAACCTGGACGGCGCCTGCGGCATCC
>CAZMWO010000356.1:0-4271 GCA_964569565.1 uncultured bacterium
GTCCACGATCACCGCCCGGGCTTCGCCATGGTCAGAGGGCTTCCCACCTCTTTAAAAGCCGGCACCGAAATTCGCCGCTCGTCTCAGGGAAGCGTCGAAGACTGGGAATCACAATGGAACCGCGACTGGGAGCGCCGCCCGGTCGACCTCTTCTGGTCGGGGCATGATGGAACCCCGCTCGCAGTAGAGACAGTCATCAACGACCACCCGCTGCGTCTGGAAACCGACGAACCTCTGCAGCTGGCCATGAATAAAGGGCTCGAAGACGGCCCGCTGCAGGAAAAATTCAGCGTCCTCGGCGACCTGTTCAAAGCCGGACGTCATGTCACGGCGCGACTCGACTCTGGACTGCATATCAGCGGCAGCGCCCTCAAGCGGCTTAAACGAAGCCTTGTCGAATACGTCTGCAAACTCGAACAGCTGCCGCCACCAAAAGAAAAAACCAGTATAGCCGGCATGATTCTGGCCGCCGGCGAAAACCGTCAGGTCGACTACTCAAAACACTTTTCAGCCGGACAGCAGCCACAGATAAGACTGCGTGTATGGAACCAGAGCTTCCCGTTTCTGCGCGACATCAACCCTGACTGCTGGATTCTGCCATGGCAGGGCGACCAGTCACGTGCCGACAAGGTTATTCACAGCAAAATCGCGTGGTGGCTTGCACCGGTAATCACCCGGCAACATTTTGACGCGATTTACGAACAGCTGAATAATCTCGAAAGCGGCGAGTTTCTCTGCTTTGGCTGGGAGGCCTTCGACCTTGCCAGACTGCTGCCGAAGCTGAAATTCTCGGTCGACTGGTGCTTCAACACCTGCAACCTCGCGGCCATAGACTTCATCAGAGGGCGAAATGTCGAACCGGTCCTCAGCCGCGAATGGAAAGACGAGCTCATACCCGAACACCTCACCGCCTTCCGCACCGGCAGCGCCTGGAACCCGCTCGTCTCATTTTCGCGCTTCAGCACCGATCTGCCGCCGGGCAGCGTCGCGCAAAACTCGCATAACGACAGATTTTTTCAGCTGCCGGTCGGCAATGGCATAACTGCAACCTTTTTAGAAGACATCCCGGCATCGCTGACACGGCACGGCAACGCGTCACTGCAGATCGACATTGCAATTTCCCCACAGGAAAATCCGGTCCAGGTCGCCAAAGACCTGAACCGGATGCTGACTGCTTTTAAAGCGGCTTAGAAACCCTTTTCGACGAACCCGCGCGCCTGCGGTTTGACCGTCAGAACGGCGCAGGGCGACTTGCGGGCAATCTCGTAGCTGTTGCCACCGAGCCATGAATCGATAAAACCGCTCTTGCCATGGGCGCCGATGATGATCAGACTGACTTCGTTTTCACGGGCATAATCGATGATACTCTCATAAACGAGACCACCCTGAACCCGCTTGATGATATCGAGGTTGTTGATCTCTTTGGGAACGAATTCTTCAAGCAGCTTTTTGTTCTGCTCCTCCCATTTGTCGGAGGTATTGAGGGTATCGCTGAGCGAACCGGCCTGCATGACTTCTTCTTCGATGACGTTGAGCAGATGAATCTGCGCACCATATTCGTGGGCAAAAGTCGCGGCATAGCGCAGTGCCAGGGCCGAGCCTTCCGAAAAATCAACCGGTACAAGTATTTTGTTAATCTTTATCATTGAAGAACCTTCCCATTTTTGTTTGCTGCCATTCTACATTCAGCTGACAGCCAGGTCAAATTTATTTAATCCAGATCGGTGTGCGGCCGGGAACCAGCACATTGATATCAAGGCCGTCGATGCGGCTGATGGCAATGCTTTCGCCCACCTGATAGGTTATGTGCTTGTTATCGGGAGACAGCGACGGGAAAAGGCCGCCGACGTTGGGGCGCTGCAACTGTTTTGTCTCGATGTTCATGTATTCGAGCTCGTTGCTGCCGTAGCGGTCGGTGAAATAAACAAGATATTTCTCATCACGAGTGAATACAGGAAAGGTTTCATTGACCTTGCCGGTGTCAGTCAGCCTGATGATGCCCTGAGCCAGAGTCGAGATAATATAGATGTCATTGGTTCCGTCATCAGCAAGAGCAGATACGGCGATCCATTCACCGCTCGGCGACCAGTTGGCTGCGGTAACCTTGAGTTTCTGGGAAATCTTGTTGGCACGCTTGCGATCGAGGCTGTAGACAAAAAGTTCAGCCTTGCCGTCGCAGCTTGTGTACAAAAAGAACTTGCCGTCGGGCGAAAAATCTTCGATGGCAGCACCGGTGAGAACCTTCTTTATGCGATCTCCAGTGCGATTGAGAAGGTATATTTCTGAGGTCATGTCGGGAGTCTTGTTGGTAAAGCCGATCCAACCTGACGCTTCGTTGTAGCGCGGGAACATCATATTGTAAAACGCCGGTGTCAGCCGGGTTTTATCGGTGCCATCAGGCTTGATGCTGGCCAGATAATGCGAATCCGGGGCTGTCGAATCTATATACAGGATTTTTCCAGCCGGCGCCTGAGTCTCACTATTTACCGGCGTTTCACTCTGGGCCGACAAACCTGCAACAACAGCCAGCAGCATAAATACTATTATAACTGTCCTCTTCATATTTTCGCCTTTCGCATAAATAAAAATCGGGCAGGGGTACTACCCCTGCCCGCAGTATAAACCAAATATCTTTCGCGGCCAACTATATTTTAGCTGAACTTCTTGGTGATATTTTCGAGTTTGCCGATGTTGGTCGTCAAATCCTTGTGATCGCTGTCAAGGTCTTTGATTTCGCTCTTCAACTTCGCTACTTCCTTGTAGTTGGCTGAATCATACTTATCGAGCTTGGCCAGAGCATCGCTGGCCTCTTTGTATTTCTTGCGGTTGGCTTCGGCTTCGCCCTTAAGCTTGGTTGTTTCAGTTTTTGTCGCTTCAAGAGCGGTCTGCATCTTTTCCCAGGCGGCCTTGAGTCTGGCTTTGTCCTGTTCGACGCGGCGGCCGGCGCTCTGAATATTCTGACCGATAAGACCAAGGAAGAAGTTAGTGCGGTCTTTATCGATCATCTTTTCGAAGTGCTGCTGCGAGGTGAGCAGAGTCTTCTGCAGGTCGACCAGGCTCTGGCTCTGATAGAAGAAGTCGAAAGGACTGGTTCTGAAAAACTTGCCATTATTCACAAGTTTAATACCATCATTGATTGCCTTGTAATACTCAGTCGATTTCATGTTGAGCTCAGGCATCTTGATGTCTTTGAGAAACTTCTGATACTGTTCATTGGCAGTTTTGGAAATTTCAGCTTCAGTAGCAGGTTTTGCTTCAGTAGCAGGTTTTGCTTCAGTAGCCGGCTTGGTCTCGGTAGCAGGTTTTGTTTCGGTTGCAGGCTTGGTCTCGGTAGCCGGCTTGGTCTCAGTAGCAGGTTTTGTTTCGGTTGCAGGTTTGGTCTCGGTAGCCGGTTTGGTTTCTTCGGGCGCTTTTGCAGTCTCGTCTTTGCCAATGCCACGCAGTGCATCGAGCCATCTCTGCCACCAGGCGCGATCGTCAACACCTTCTTCTGTCTTTGCTGCAGCTGCGTTTGCGCTGTCCATCTTTGCGATTTCGTCGTTGGTCAGCGGTACGTTGTTGCTGCCGACAAGTTCAACCTTGCCAACACGGTCGAGGCGATAAAAATAACCTTCGGGCGGGTTCATCGCCATCCACTCTTCTTCGGTCATGAACTTGTTGTCGATCATGAATCTGATGGTTCCGGCGTTCAGGTCGGCAATACGTTTGCCCTGAGCCAGCAGTGCGCGGTTGGCTGAGTCAAGAGCATTCTGCAGCTTGGCGATCTTTTCCTTTATCGACAACTGCGGAATATTGGCGACATCTGCGGCTGCAGGAGCAGTTCCGGGTTCAACGACAGGCAAAGTGCCATTTGCAGCCGGGGTTTCCGGGGTTGCCGGTTTAGCCGGAACTTCTTTTTCAACGGGGACTTTCAGATCCCAGCCGGCGTAGATCAGGTCAGGGTTTTTGAGCAATGAGGGAAAAGCGTCTTTATTGGCGTCGATGATTTCCTGATAACGGTTACCATCGCCAAGCAGTCTTTCAGCAATTTTCCAGAGGCTGTCGCCGGCTTTAACCGAATAACCGACAACCTCGATTACTTTTTCGACCTTCTGCTCTGCGGGCGCATCGCTGTTGGCAAGTTTCTCGATTTCAGAAGCAACAGCGTCAACCTCTTTGGCAACGGCTTCTATTTCAGAGTTTACGTTGAACATGCCGCCGCCGGCGCTCGGGTCATCAGCGGCAAACAGGGTGCCATAGCCCAGAACGAGGACAGACAATAATAAAATAAT
>CAZMWO010000357.1:0-4262 GCA_964569565.1 uncultured bacterium
TTAAGATTTTTCCCGGGTTTGCAGGATTTTATCCGCATCGACCTGGCCAGTTTCGCTTTCCTGAAACAGGATCCGGTTCTGATCGCTCTCGGTGTCGCTGCTCTGGCCGAGTTTCTTGGCGACAAGATCCCGGTGGTCGACAATATTCTCGACTGGCTCGAACTGCCCGCCAAAATCGCCTTTTCGGCAATTCTTACTTACGCACTGGTTCCCGGATCCTCGCACTGGTTTTACCTGCTGGTCGCCCTGGTATTCGCTGAGTCGACAACCTTGACCGTGCATACCGGCAAGACCGGTTTGCGTGCACTCTCGACCGCCACCACCGGCGGCGTAGCAAATCCGGTGATGAGCATAGTCGAAGACATCATAAGCTTTATCGGTGCTCTGGTTGCACTGCTCGCGCCAATCCTGGCGACTATCGGCATCGCATATCTGTTATATCGCTGTATCCGCTTCCTGATCGGAAAAACAGGCGGCAACGAGGGTAGAATCGCCAATGCGCGCCCTTCTTTTGTCTGGTATAATGTGTCGCAGTTTGCCAGTCGCTGGTTTTTTCGTATTTACAACGGCATGAAGATATACAATTACGAACTGGTTCCCAAAAACGAACAGTTTGTAACTGTCGCCAACCATGCATCGATCTGGGATGGCTTCATCATGGGCGGTGCCGTGCGGCTTCCTCTGTTTATCATGGTAAAAAAAGAAGCGTTCGAGAATCCGATGATGGGCTGGTATCTGCGCAAGGTTCTGTGTTTTCCCGTGGACCGGTCAAAGGTCGATGCTGCTGCCATCAAACATGCCATGAAAGTTGTCAACGATGGTTACAACCTTGGCATTTTTCCGGAGGGAACGCGCAACCGCAACGGGTATGTCAGCCAGTTCAAATCTGGAGCCATCAAGTTCGCTCTCAAAAAGAAGTTGCCGATTGTTCCCGCCTATATTGCCAATTCACATCAGTTGACCCCGCCAGGCACCTCTTTACCCCACCCTGCCCGCATGTCGGTGCATTTTCTTGAAGTTATCGACACTAAGGCCGAGCTCGCGTCTGGTAAAGATGAAGAACAGATCCTGCAGATGATCTACGACAGGATTTGCGCCAAAGGCACCGAAGTCATGGGCTATGACGTACGTGAACCACACACGGCAGAAGACGGCGAAAACGGTGAAACAGTTTCGGCAACGGCCTGACCGATGCAGTCTAAATTCAGCCCCGACCGCTTCAGCAACTGCTGGATAAGGATAGATCGCGACAGTCTGATGAGCAATATCATGCAGATTGCGCAAAAGGCTGCGATTATCGATCTCGGTCTGCCCATGCTGCGTCAGCTCTGGCCATACATAGAAGAAGACATGCTTCGCGCCGGCATACAAGGCCTGGCCTGCGCAGAAACCGAAACACTACTGTGTGCCGATCCGTCGCTTGAGCGAATTCTTAAACCCGGTTCACGGCAGAGTGACAAAGGTTACGCGCGTGCCGGCATTGTTCCGGTCATGTCGTCAGTTTCAGAATGTCTGGCGTTGTCAAACCTGGCGCAGAGTCTCGACCAGCGGATGCCGTTTCTGGTGCATGTGCGCAGCCCCGAAAGCGACTCTCCCGGCGGCGACTGGAATCTGGAAAGCATCTGCGAGAAGGTACCCTCTCTGCCAATGATCGATCTCGCAGGTTTTTATCTGAGATTTACCCCTCCGGAAAGGCTTCTTGGCTATTTCAGACGCCTGCTGCACAATGCCGAAGCGGTTGCCCGCCGAATAATCTGCCCGTTGAATGCTGGTGCTGAGAAACTGGAAGGAATTACCTGCTATTCACTCTGGGAAAACCTGGCGATAGGCAATGATACCTGTTTTCCGGTAGAAATCGGCTGCTGGGCCTACCCTGTTCGTGCCGGCAGTGATTTTCAGGTGTTTCAGGCCGATATCGGCCGTCGGCAGGGTCTGCCGGGAAAGTTCCCGGTGATTGTTGGAGGTGAAACCGGTGAAGTCGTTGACATCGGCGATGACTTCTTTGAATTCATCATCAGAAGACCGCTGGATGGCCCTTTCCCGGAAAAGGCTCTGTTAACCGGCGGCCCGGCATTTGCGCCGGTCGAAATGTCAGAATGGCAGGCAGTCGATCTGCACAATCTGCTGCTGCATCTGGCTGATTGCCCGATCTACCTTCAGCAGAAAAACCGTACCATCGAAATAATGCCCTGAATCAGTGGCTTTGGTTGCCAGCTGATTCGGCGTTAATGATGTTTTTGAACAGGTGTTCTTCGTCGGCAAAATAGATGCGGTCAACTACCGGGGTAATGACCCTTTTGTCGCCAAATGAGTTTAAAAGCCACTGTTCAAGAAAGTCCTTGATGCTGATCCTTGCGGTATCGCGTATCGAGTTGATGTTCTTATGCCCCACCTCTGCGAGCAGACCGGGAATCTCATTTTGAAGAGCCAGTTTAACTTCTTCGCTGTCGCGGATCATGCTGTCTTTGATAACCCGCAGATCGTAGCGCGCAAGGTCAATCGCCGGGCGGTTGAAATTGATGGGCGGTGCCACGACGATCAGCCGGCGACCCTGGTCTCGAATATAAAACGACCATTCACTGTCTTTGAGTGGAACAAAATAGGTGATTTCACAAGGCACACGTGCGGCTACTTCGACAACGCCCCCGGGCATGTAACTGAACAACTTCTTTTCGCTGACGTAGGCAAATTCTTCCCTGGTATTCAGAGTCGCTACCTGAAGGCTGTTTTGCCCCTGCAAACCTCCGACGTAAGAAGCGAACTGGCCTCTGGTGGTCTCTTCGCTGAGAGTTGGCATAAAAACTGCGGCTGGTGTCAGTTTAAAAAAGAAATACCAGGTAAGTGATCCTGCAGTGAGAATTACAGACACTGCTACAATCGCAAATGCCTTTGCCCAGGTGAAGGAAGATGGCAATGGCTTATTGTGATCATGCGCCAGATCCTGTGGCAGATCGTTCATCTGGTATCACCCCTCAGTTTTCTGACGGTATTTCCTCGGACTCTACGACCGGCACTTCTTCTGTTTCCGGCTTTTGACGTATAGGCATGAACTCGCCCTGCAAAAGAACATGATCGGGCTGAAACTCTACTTTGCCCTTTCCATCAAGAACTCTGGCCACGGAGCTTTCAGGATTTCTTGTGGCCAGCCTGGCAAGGTAGCGTATCACGTATGATGCAAACCAGCTGTTGCCGGCAAGATCAAGACTGTTAATTTTTACTCGTTCAACCCGAATCTGCTCTGTATGCCGCTTCAGATCGATCTGAAAAACCAGGCTGCGCATCAGGAAACCTGAGCCGATGACATAAAAAGTTATCTTTTCGCTGTCTGCCGCATATCTGAGCCTCTGCAGGCAGAAACCGCCTTCAGGGGGTAACTGAAACCCGCTCAACAAGGCGTTGAATTCAGAAGAACTGAGCTTAACCGAACCTGCCTGAGCAGGTTCGAGGTCAACCAGTTTTTTTTGCAGCGACCAGAAGTCTTCCTGTTCAGGGCCGGCAAAATCAGGAAGTGCAACCGGTGTGCTGATCAACATGATTGGCGAAACCAGCAGCAAAGAAGTTACGATCACCAGCAAAAACGCGAAACTCAGCGGGTGCAGCCAGAACAGTAAAACCCTGACGAAGAACGATCTTCGCGGTTTTTCAGCGGCGGGTGTCTGACTCATCAGGATTTAAAATTCTTGAGCACCGACTGCTCTTCGAACGACAACAGTTTCTCGATGTCGAGCAGGATGATGAGCTTATCGTTCATTTTGGCAACACCCTGAACGTATTGTGAGCTGATATTCGACGAGAACATCGGCGGTGCCTTTTCGATTTCATCTGTGTAAAAGCGCATGACCTCGGATACGTTATCGACAATCATGCCAACCTGATTTTTTCCGAGTTCCACTATAAGAATTTTAGCGGTATGCTTGCTTTCATTCGCATCGAGATCGAAGCGTTTGCGCAGATCGATGATCGGCACAATGGTGCCGCGCAGATTGATGACGCCTTTGACGAATTGCGGCGCTTTGGGCACCTTACGGATTTCAGTCATGGCATAGATTTCGCGCACCTTATGTATAAAAAGCGCGTATTCATCTTCGCCCAGATAGAAGCCGACGACCTGAATCTCCTGTCTGATGCCGGGTTTCTTGACTGCCATATCAGTTTCCTTCGCTCTGTTTCTGTTTCTTCTCGGTATACTGTCTGCGTTTTTCTTTTAAATAAACGATAAAACTGGCAAGTTGTGCCAGCACGACTGCCGCATCGTCGATCCA
>CAZMWO010000358.1:0-3237 GCA_964569565.1 uncultured bacterium
ATTCTGGCTTTCTGCCTGAAATCTTCTCGCTCTCGCAGATAATGATCGGTACACCCTCGCCTCTTTTGTCCATGATGAAATTACGTTGGCTGCCATCGACATTTACATTCATCGGGCAACGTGCAAGCAGGGAACTTATCAGCTCATTCCTCGCCGATTGTCTTTCTGAAATGCTTTCGATGGTCATGGAGTTGGGAATTGTGCCGGGCGAAAAAATTTCAAGCCGATCTGAGAACTGGTGAATACGGATTTTAGAACCATAGACGGAGTAGTCGCGATGAGCAACGGCATTAACCACCGCCTCAAAAACCGCGTTCATGGAAAACTGGGGAATTTCTATCCGGTTTGGCGCTTTGATCGCAAATACGCGCATGTTTCTTTCCACAAACTTGCAGGCTTCACGGATCTGAGAATCGAGCGGCCCGCCGATATCCTTGGCATCAAGCTGATAAGCGGCATTTCGTTCAGAGCCTTTATAGCAGACCGCCTGAATAAAAGCGCTTGAAAGAAAAGCTTCAGGCGCATCGCATGCCATAAGCAAACCGCCAACGGTTGCGCGCATCGTTCCGTCCCCGTCACGGGAAATCAGCTTCATTTTCTCAAGAAACTCTGCATCATTTTTGGGAGAGACAACTGTTCTAAAACGGCTCCAGAGCCTGGAATTCAGGCTATCAACAACTGTCTCCGGCACGATCTGTTCATCGAACCGGATGAGCCGGGCCTGACTGCGCTGCTGAAAAAGTCTCGCCAGCACATCCGGTTTCATTTCGCGCTTTGAACTTCCGATACGGCGAAAATAGCCATTCGGGCTCTTGTGAACGAACAAACTCCGGGGAACATCGATTCTCACTATGTATTTTTCACCAGCATTTTGATCAGGCACTATTAATTTTCGAATAATGCAATCCAGAGGCGGTTCAATCGAATCGTTACAAATTGAACGAAGCCATTTTTCAACAATGTCGAGCTTTTCGAAAGGTATGCCCGCGACCTCTCTTCTGTCATTTACACCCAGAAGAACAATACCTGAAGCGGTATTTGCCATAGCGGCCAACTCGTCTGCCATCCCGTCCTTATGAGGGCCGACAATTCTGTTTCCGCTGAATTCAATATTCTTCAGCTCAAGTACAGAGTCTTCACCCAAAGAAATCTGCCTCAACAGATCGGCAACGTTTTCATACATAATCAGTGCTCCTAAGGACTGTCAGGACAGGAAATCCTCCTGTTGCGATCAGCAGACAGCGTTTTTCCCTGTATGGTATTCGCTTTCTGCTTCAGCATCGACGGCATTTGCAGTAGAATTTTAACAGACCGTCATAGCGATTATATCATATATTTTTCAAAGCAATGCGTATACCCATAGCTTCAACTATGCGCTCTCAAGCATGAATTCGGCAGATACAGTCGCCTGATACCGTTCGGCCCTTCCAGCAGATTTGTCCATACGACGACCTCAAAGTCCGCTCCCCATAGATTCGGGGATTGAAACAGAGAATTTTCAACCTAAGCTTTACAGGAACCTCACCTTGAAATCAGCTTCAGTTTAAAAGATACGTTTACTGAACGCTCACTCTTGACCTGAAAAGAGAGGAATGATATTCTCCGAACGGAAATACAGCGTATGAAGGCGTGCCGGATCGCTGACAGAACCGGCCATGGAAAATAAAAAGTGAGAAGGAATCGCCATGAAACTGCCATTTCATGATCTTCCCGTTCCTGTTCGCGACGAACTGCTCGCCGCCCTGCGCGGCGAACGCTCGAAAACATGGTATGTGCGGATCTACAAAGATCTTCTCTGGCACAAAGCCGTCTCGATGATCGGCCTGGGCGGCCTTCTGATCGCCGGAGTGCTCGCTGTCGCCGGGATCGAGCGCGGGCTGTACGTCGGCTGGGCCGGCCTGATGATCGGCATTTCCATGCTCGGGTCATGGCTGATACTTACGGGAAAGCGCCTGCTGCATCTTCACCACCATCGCCTGGTACCCCGCTCGGTCGTCGCAACGCCACATATCGTAGTATATATGAAAAGCGATGACGATCTCATCGAACTCTACCACGTCGCCGACATCCGTAAGGCAACCGTCACGATCTACGAGCACCGGAACAAAAAGACCGGCCACACATGGCGCGAAAAGCGCCTGACGTTCATAGCCGGCTCCGAAGTCGTCTCCTGGAGTTCCATCGAGGGCGACCTGCTCTTCGACTACCTCCAGCGCGCCGCCGGCCTGGAACATGGCTCCGACGCACCTCCTCGAGGTCCGGCAGCGTCTTCCGAAAAAGACGCGAGCGCCGCCTGGCCAGCTCTTCTCGCAGAAACCCGTCCTGTGACCCCGCTGCCACGCCGCTGGCCCCTTGCGATGAAGCTCGGTCTGCTGGTCGGCCTCTTTGCCTGGTTTTCACAGATGATACTGACGGAGCGCGACCTCTGGTACAATGTGAACGCCTATTCCACTACACACCATTGTCATCGATATGCCGACCGCGCGCCCTTCGGCTGGTACAAGGACAAGGCGTTCGACGAGCGGTGGGTAAGTCTCCTCTTCGAAGAGGCTTTCCCGGCGCGCAGCAGCGGCCCATCGGGCCGGTCGTCCGAGAGGACCATCTGGCAAGCCAGAAACGCCATCGAGGAATATCTCCGACTGATGCCGAACAGCCCGCTTCGGCCCGACGTTATCGCCCTTCATGACGACATCTCATGGGCCTGGGTAGAATCGAATGGCCGCCTTCCGCGCGACATCGCCCGCTACCTCGAAGACTTCCCGGCCGGTCACCATGTGACAGAAGCCCGCAGCCTCATTACTACTGCAGAGAGTGTTCCTGCTGACAATCGATAAGTTAATATTAAATAATGCGCACGATACTGGAATTGTATGGTCAAATTACCGAAGCGACCGGTATTTGCCGAAGCCTGCTGCTGGGAAAGCCGGAAGCGAGGCGCCGCAAACAGAACCGAACAAAGACGATTCATTCAGGCATTTGCAGGATGAAGGTAAAATCGAGTCGGCAGGCTCATGTCGAATGACAAAGTATAAAAAAAGCTTCGATCATAGTCGAAGGTTTTTGATAATTTTCTATATACACAGATAAACATGGCGAACCAAGCGGCCGCGGGTTACCTGGCACTGGTCTACAATTCGAAATTCAGCTTCCTCGATCACTGTTCCAAGGTCGTCAAAGGCCAGAAAAACGACCCTGTGCGCTATGCGCCGGGCCCGGCGGATCAGGGCTGCAACCTGC
>CAZMWO010000358.1:3247-4246 GCA_964569565.1 uncultured bacterium
ACCACCGGAGGCCAGCCCATGGCCTTCAGGTTATCCATGGCCTGGCAGGCCACCTGACGGTTGATGTCAAAACCCCTGGCATCCAGCCCGAGTCCGAGCGCGGCGATCACCACGGTTCCCACGCCACAGCATGGGTCGACAAAGGATTTGCCGAGATCTGGCCCTACCGCAAGATTCACCATACTGCGCGCTATGGCGGTTTTCAACGAATGACTGTTGTTCATCGGCTTCAGGCTGTGGGTTCTCCATTCAATGCGGCTTCGTTGATACAGCCCGAGCAACCACTCATCCCGGTAAGGCAGAAAAGCCAGTTCCCGGCGGGGATTCTTCATGTCAGGCGTGCCCTGAATGGCTTCGCCCAGATTTCTGGCTATGCGCATCCACTCTGGATATTCCAGATCTATTCCCGGGTGCTTAAAATAGACGAACTTGAATCCATCAAAATCAGTTTTCTGCTCCAGAAGCCATGCAGACAGGGCCTGGGGGCTGGCGGCCCTTTTCCAGACATGTATTCTCTGCCTCAGATAGGGACTGCGGTCGGTCGGAATATCTCTCTGACTCAGAAAAGCAACGGGAATTTCTGCCCTGGCATTTTCGGCCAGCCGTCCAAAACCAGCCCATTCCGACTCTTCAGGGAAAAGCGCCCGCAACTCCATACGGCTGAGTTCCCGCTCCAGATCATAAGCGGTAGGAAGGTATAACCAGAGATTTTGAAGGTTTTGATTCTGAAAAACAGTTTCAGCACTCACCTTGTAATTGCCTACCAGAAAAGACGGCCGCTGAATTCGACGCCGGAAGGGGTGATATGCAGCTGGTCGAGCGCGGCCTGATATGGCAGCGCTGCGAAGTCCCAGAGCGGGTTGAGCCAGTCGAGAAACACCTTGTTGAGTTCGGGCGTAAACGGCTGCGAGTTCATCTGACCGCTGATGATATCGAGCATGATCAGGCTGCCTTCGGTTCTGACGCTGAGCGTGACGTCGAAGGGCGACATTTCCTGGG
>CAZMWO010000359.1:0-4233 GCA_964569565.1 uncultured bacterium
CTGGCAGCTGTTTACCAAAGAATACATTTTTTATGACGATACTGATCTGTTCGAAATACCTGATCAGAGAATCACCTGGATCGACGTCGATCGCAATTCAGACTTTCTCTGGGTAATCTTCAACGACAAGCAGCTGGCTCGCATGCGCATGGAAAAGAAGGTCGTCAAAAAAGACGGCAAAGAGCAGAAGGTCGAAAAGCCCAACTGGCTGCTGATGGACAAATACGCGCCATGGGGCGACGGCACCGAGTTGAACGTTGTCTGGTACACGCCCGACAGCATTTACGTTGGTACAAAGAAAGACGGCTTTTATATACTGAAAAACCCCGGCAGTACCGATCTCAAAAAGGAACCGTTCGAGTGGCAGCATCACAGCATTTATACCGGCCTGCCCGACTCTGATGTGCGCGGATTCGCGCAATGGAAGCGAGAACAGGGGCAGGTTCTGGCAATTCAGCACTATAACAGCATCAGCATCTGGGATGGAGATTTTTACAGCAATATCGATCTCGGCGGACGCCGGCGCTACACCTGTATTGCAGCCGGAGCCGAAGGCAATCTCTGGGTTGGTTCGGTCGGCGGTCTGTTTCGCGTCGATCCGGAAGGACGTGTCTATTCGTATACCAAAACCAATGCCAGGTTCGAATCTGACCACATTACTGCAATCGGCACGCTGCCGGCGAGCAGTGAGTTTCAGCTCGGCGTCTGGGTAGCCTGCGACGCTCTGGGAGACGATATCGACATGAACCCGCTGTTGAACGGCTCAGACCAGGCACCAATGGTAATTACCGATGCAAACGGCAACAAGAAGGTAATCGAACAGATTATTGCAGGTTCATCACTGCATTACTTCGACGGCAGAATCTGGGACAAATGGCTGGTAGCCGGCGTCAGTCACATCATGATCGACCGCGATTTCATCTGGCTGTCGACCAACATCAGAGTCCGCCGCCTGCGCATCCCGCGCTGATGATGCCATTCACAATACAATAATTGAACTCGAGTTATTTCTATCTCGATTACGATTACCCTGCTTCGCCAGGGCTACGCAGGGCAAGCGAGCACGAGAGCACGATTACGATTACGAGAACGAGCACGAGCACGAGCACGAGCACGAGTGCGAGCATAAATACCAATAAGCACGACAAAGTAGAAAGATCAACGAATTAAAATGAGCTGGATTGGTATAAGTCAGTAAGACTGTACTACTGTTGGCATGTAGAGGCGCATGACGCGGCATGACGTCGCGATCCACAAAAACTGCTGATCGAACATCATGGCGCGCACGCCGGGCCTGAACATGGGTTCCCATTTTTCGCCGTCGTAGAGCATGATCTGCGCGATATCCGGGCCGGCATTCTTAACCCGCAGGCGATAAGCGCTGTCACGGCCACGCGACAGATATGGCGGCGGGTCTGACGATCTGTAAAGCTTGCGTACACCGGTGCTGTTCTCGCGGGCGTATTCATCGACTGCTACGGCTACCGTATAAGGGTATTTGGCGTCGTCTGGCGCAGCAGCGATTGCTACGACCCTTTCAGAGTTAAAATCGTTCATGCGGCCGTGAATATCCTTGAATTTGCCATCTGGCGTGAAATACGACAACCCCTGAAAAGAGCCGAGCCATAGGTTTTGATAACGATCCTGCACCATGCAGGTGTAATTGCGCTCAGGCACCGCATAAAATTCGAGTTTGCTGCCATCGAAAGTAGCCAGAGCCTTGTCAAAAAGCAGGGCAGCTACAGAACCCTTTTCAGATTTCCAGTATTCTATGGCGATAACACGTTTGAACTGGTCGATTTCGTTCGAGTCGGCTGGAAATTCGATGCGCCGCCAGTCAGACGGGCGCAGGTCTTTGAGCGCTATGCTGTGCGCAGCCGGAAGATAATAGACCCCGCTGTCTTTGGCGCTTACGTAAATTGCCGAACCAATGCGCTGAATGCAGAGAAGATCGTCGAGCTTCTGCCACGGCAGCTGAGCGTCTGCGAACTCACACCAGTCATTATTTGCAGTATCGGGCACGGTTTCACCTGGCCGGTTGTCCAGGCAGGCCAGCTTGTTATTGTCGAATACTACCCAGATTCGCTCAGCCAAATCCAGTGCGAGATCGTTGATATCTTCAGATGGAATCGGATGCAGCGGACATTCCTGCATCAATGACGCCACCGAATACAGCTGATGCCCTCTATCGTCGTATCTGCTCTCGCCAACTCGGAATACCGGGCGCAAGCGAGGCCTCAGTTGCTGTGTAGAAGAAGCCTGACCGGAACCTGAATCACTTTCTTCACCGCTTTCATTGCTTTCTTCGGTCGCCTCATCCGCGTCATCAGAGTCTGGTTCTTCTTCATCAGAATCACTGTCTGCTTCATTCTCCTCAGAGTCTGCATTTTCGCTGTCTTCAGCGTCTTCGGTAGAATCTTCGTCGGTTTCATTTTCTGTCGTGTCGGCATTTTCGCCTTCTGCTGCATCTTCGTCTGAGTCTGAGTCTGAGCCTGTATCTTCGTCTGCATCTTCGTCTGAGTCTGCATCTTCGTCCGAGTCTGCATCTTCTGCCGGGCTCTCTGCGGACTCGCTTTCAGCCGCCTGTTCAGCTTCTGCAAGCGACTGCGCCCTTCTATATTCGGCGGCAGCTTCGGGTATGCCCTCGACAGAGGGTGCAATAATCTCTTCGTATTCATCAGGGCCGACCATGGTCTTCATATCGAGTGAGACAAATATCTGAGAAATCGGAGCCAGGCAGAAATCAGTAGGCTGCTCTCTGCAGTAATGGTGCCAGAGATCTTCGCCGGCCTGAATCGGCGGGCGGTCACCGGTCGTGCTGTTGTCTTCGATGGTCAGATCTTTGCTCGGATCGTTTTCTTTGCTCTCAAAGCGCCCAGCAAGATGAAAGCGATACTGCATGACGCCCATGAACGGCGCCGAAGGAAAAACAAACCGCGAAATGCCACGATCGTGTGTGAGCCAGATATCCTTACCACGCAGCATTTTGCCATAGGCGATGAACGGCTCGATCGGATAGCTTTTCTGCGATGGATAGCCGTAAACATAAGGCCCCCAGCTCTGCATGAATGGCCAGAAAGTTTTGGCCCAGTAAGGGTCAGAACCTCTGACCTGAAAAATATCGAACTGCGAGTCTCTGGTGATACCCAGCATGGTCAGGCCACCATCAGAGAGAATCGCGATCTTTTTCGGGCCGGGCAGATAGTAAACCTTGTTGATATTGTCTGATGGCAGCGGGCTGTCGCGCATGGTGAGATTGCTCCAGCGGCCGTCATCGAACAGCCACAGCCCCTGGCCGCGCGTTCCGGCAATCAGAGTTCGCTTGCCGATAAAAGTTTCGAGATGCAGATAGCCTTTGGGTTTCTCACGTTTGTATTCGTCGCTTTCCTGATCGGGGGCCGTGGTAACACAGCTGATCCAGCAGTCTTCTGCCGGCAGCGAGCAACGCCCGACCGGGCGGTTGTTAGAGATGAGATTCATCTGGTTCTGGGTCACCGCGATAATACGATTGGCGTTGCCCTCTTCGAACGACCAGAAATCGTTGACCCAGTCAGAAAAAAGCTCGTCCTCGCCAACCAGATTGCTGCCGTCTGCGGCGCGCAGCAGGCCTTTTCCCTTGGTCGAATAAATGCCGCCCTCCGGGTAATCCATGGCCAGAGCGGTTATACCGACCGACATGAACTTGTTGATATCTTCGACAGCCGCCCGGTTAACCGGAACGAAGCTCGAAATACTGCTGCCAGGCGAAATCGAAGCGGAAAACAGCCAGCCGCCATAGCAGCCAACATAGATCTTGTTATTGACAACCTGCACGACCTCGACGTCTATCGTCGAAAGGCCGTGCTCATGGTCGTAACGCCTTAGTCGGGGCGCGCTGTCGGGAAAATGCTCGAGATCGATCGCGAACAGCCCCGACGGCGTGGCGGCCCATAGCGTGTTGTAATCGTCGAAATCGAGCGAACGCACTGCGAGGCCGGCCAGCTTTTCATGATAGTTCGCAAGGTTTAACCAGCCGGTGTAATTCTCGAGATAAATGCCGATGCCCTGATCGCTGCCAACCGCCATCATGCCCTTGTTGATGGCCAGACAGCTGAGATTATTGCTGGGAAGCCCGGAGCGAGTGTTCCAGGTCATCCAGGTCTGCCCGGCACTTAGCAGCGTTGTAGCCAACAAAAAAGCGAACAACATTAAACAACAAAATATTCATATAAACCTAATTTACCATGGCTCATT
>CAZMWO010000360.1:0-4230 GCA_964569565.1 uncultured bacterium
AAAACGATATAATCGCTGCAGACGGCAACCACTTCGGCGTCAGGATCGACCGGCAGGAGCGTGCGTTTACCATCAGCAATCGATACGAGAGTAAGCTTGTCTTTTGCATCGTCAGATTTTCCGCAGATATAGACATCTGCAGGCTTACCAGCTTCTTTTGCCGGCATGACGATGAATTCTCTGAAATCGAAACCCTTCTGAACACTTAATACGACCTTGTTACCACGCTCTTTTTCGTAGAGATTGAATTCGGTGATTACGCTCGGGCCGTTTCTGATTGTCTCAACATAGATAAAGCGCCGGTCATCGATCAGCTTGCAGCAGTCCAGCTTGTCTCTCGCCGGCGAAGGCAGTTTTACCAGAGGATTGCCATGGTGATCGTAGATCGTATCATCGAGACCGCGCAGAAGCCCGGAGAAAAAGCTTGCCGACTTGATGTTGACAAAGCCTTCATTAGCTATCTTTCCATAACCAACAAAACTGCTCATGCGACTGCCAAGCTGTCTTACGTCTCCTGTCTCAAGATTCTGCACCAGCAGGCGGCGCGAATAATAGCGATTTGTATCGACTATATCCCACCAGCGCGGGATTTCTGATACACGCCAGAGAATCTGGCGGCCACCATTGAGCGGAATCCAGCTCGGATTGCTGATTTCATCGAGCTGCCATGATCTTTCTGCGAAGGCGCCAAGCAGTGACCAGCAGAAAGAAAGCGTGAGGGCAGCGGCAAGCAGCAGCAGAATTCCCTTGACTCCTCGCATCTGCGAAGTCATGGTGCGGTCAGACATGAATACAATCAACGACAGCGACAGAAAAATTACAACCAGAAAAACAAGCAGCAGACCCAGATTTATGGTAGTTACCGTCAGAAGACTGCTGGCAACTGCAACCGCCAATGAGCCGGTGATAAGAGTAGCGATAGTGGCAAAGCCTCTCGGCAGCATGCTGGTAAAATAGCCATAAGAAACGACAACCAGTGGCAGACCAGCTGCTAACGCAGGGCTGGAGCGGAAAAATTTTAAAAAGTCGCCCGGTGACATACCGCACAGAAGTGCCAGAATAAAGTAAAATGCGTAAAGGAGAACTGCGTAAGCGACAGCGAAAAGAAGCTTGGCGAGCCAGAGTCGACCACGGCTGACCGGAAGCGACAACAGGAAAGGAAAGGTGCGATTGTTCACTTCAGAGCTGACCTGGTGGTTGGCCGCAAGATAGATGAAGAGTGGGCCCTGCAGAACGAAGAGCAGGAACATTGCGATGCCGGAATCGAGCTGTTTGAACCAGGCGGCCAGCAGCAGTGATACCGCTGCCACCGCCAGAATGATAAGGAAGTACATTCTCTGTTCGAGGTAGTCCTTGAATAATATTGACCTCATAATGCGCTCCTTACAGAATAATTTGCATAATCCCGGTAACCTCGCCTGTCAACAGCCAACACTTGTTCCTGTGCACCGGACTCTGTGTTTTACTGTTTTAGTGTGTTACTCTACTAACACACTAACCGATTTTTACAATTGTGTCAACTGCTGACTGATAATTTTTGTAAGATTCAGTCTTAGGTAGGATTGTCTATATTACGTAGATTTGCAGCAACAAGATATGCCTTGCTTACCCGTTCTCTCGACATGATTAGGCATATCTTACGGCCTCAACGCTACAACTTTCACCCGACGTCAATCTATGGCAAATAGCTATTGGTCTGTCAAAGTTGACTTTCAAGATTCAACCTTCGGTATACTGCTTTCCCGGGCTCTCGGCGGAATCTCATTCGCTACAACTCTCACCAGACGTTAGTATTGTTTAATAGCTATGGCTCTGCGTCAAAGTTGCCTGGCTCGAAGTTTCCGCGCCTGAGAAACCCGCCTGCGCCCTATATTGAGGCTTCAATAGCTACAAATTCAACTTTGACAAAGCACTATGGCCTGGGGAACCGTTGCAAAGCCCGTAAACGATCTACTAAGAGGTGTGTTGCTTTTCATAGCCATGGGGTTCAATCACTCTGGAATGCTATAAATCAAGAATTCTGAAGTGTAACGAACTGCCTGAACTTTTCGTAACTCTTATTGGTTGTACAGGCTAATGCAATCTTAACATTCAGTTTTTCAAGCAGTCTGCCGATTCGTGATACAATTATTTATCTGGTTGTATTTTTGCGCCCGGGAGACCTGACCTATGGATGAGCAACTTGCCGACATTCTCAAGCTCGGACACAAGCTGGGAGCTTCTGACGTACACCTTCACTCTGGAATCCCGCCGGTTTTCAGAGTGGCGGGGACTATTCAGATTTCTTCAAACCTGCCACTAACCGACGAAGAGCTTCGACGCTTTTTTGAATCTACGGCTACTCCGACCATTCGTCGAATTTTCGATGCCCGCAAGGATGTCGACTACTCAGTATCAGTACCCGGAATAAGCCGTTTCAGAGTTAACTGCTTTTATCAACAGGGCACTCTCGCCTTTGTTTTCAGGCAGATTCCGTTCGAATTGCCAACCATAGATTCTGTGCAGGTTCCGGGCATTATCGTCGAATCAATTCAGAGACGACGCGGCCTTTTTTTGTTATGCGGCCCGACCGGGTCCGGCAAAAGCACGACAATTGCGGCGCTGCTGCAGTTCATCAACGAGAACTACCAGGTGCGCGTGGTCACTCTCGAAGACCCGATAGAATTTCTGTTTCGCGATGCCAAGGCCGAGTTTCTGCAACGCGAACTGCGTCGTGACTTCATGAGCTTTCCGGAAGCATTGCGCGGTGCTTTGCGCCAGGATCCAGATGTCATACTGATCGGAGAAATGCGCGAAGCGGAAACGATGGAACTCGCCCTAACCGCAGCAGAAACCGGACACCTTGTGATATCTACCCTGCATGCCAGCAGTACGGCATCGGCAGTCGCCAGAATCATGGGCGTATTTCCTACCGATGCCCGCGAGTTTATTCGCGACCAGCTGGCTTCAGTATTGATCGGTATTGTGTCACAGGCGCTGATACCAAAAAGGGACGAGCCCAACAAGCGTGTAGCAGTCAGAGAGATACTGCTCAATACGCCCGCCATGGCAAATCTGATCAGAACCGAAAAGCACGAACAGATTCCGATGTTTCTCGAAACCGGAGCTGATATCGGCATGATTTCAATGAACGCTGCCCTTGAAGACCTGATCGTGAAGAAACTGATAGCCAGCGACCAGGCCTTTCCATACAGCCCTGAGCCAGAAGCTCTCATGACCAGACTCGAAAGGAAAGGCCTGCTATGAGCAATCTACTGCAGCCATTGATTGAAGAAGCTCTCAAACATGGCGCTTACGACCTCCACATCAAGTCGGCGTTTCCGCCTATCATAAGAGTTGCCAGCGAAATCAGACGCATGGATCTGCCGGCGTTCTCGCCGAAAGAAATGGAACAGCTGGTCATCTCTCTGCTGGACGACAATCAGCGCAAGACCTTCAAAGCCAGAGGTCAGATCGACTGTTCGTTTACCATTCCCAATGTCATCAGAGTGCGCGCAAACATTTTCTTTCAGCGCAACAGCCTGGCAATTTCATGCCGTCTGGTGCCGCCGTCGCCGCCTGAAATGGCGACTCTTGGCTTTGTCCAGGAAGTAACCGACACCCTTTTGAAGATCAACAACGGCATGATACTGATAACCGGTGCCACCAACTCGGGAAAATCAACGACAGCTGCCAGCTTTATCGATCTGGTTGCGCGCAACCACGCGCTGCATATCATCACCATTGAAGACCCTGTCGAATATGTCTTCCCGAAATATCCCAAATCGATCATCAGCCAGCGCCAGATCGGCGAAGACACACCTGACTTTCATACCGGCCTCAATTCAGCCCTGCGTCAGGATCCCGACGTGGTTCTTATCGGCGAACTGCGCGACCTAGAGACTGTTGAAACCTGCCTCAAAGCGGCAGAAACCGGGCATCTCGTCGTCGCCACCCTGCATACTTCGAACGCCGTGCAGAGCATTACCCGTATGATCAATATCTTTCCGTCGCATCAGCGCGACAACATCCGCTTTATGATCTCAAGTTCTCTGAAATGCGTGTTATCTCAGGTGTTGCTGCCCTCGGCCGACCACAAAAAACGCGTGCTCGCCTACGAGATTCTGCCGATGCTTCCCTCAGTAAGCAACCTGATCAGACAGCGTAAGATTCATGAAATTCATTCGGTCATGCGCCTCGGCCAGAGATCAGGCTGCATACCGATGAACACTGTCGTTAAAGACCTTCTCA
>CAZMWO010000361.1:0-4228 GCA_964569565.1 uncultured bacterium
CAAGTTACACGCTGAGGAAAACCGCACCCGGATTCTTTCTTCAAAAGAAATCCCGGAAAATATGAAGCATGCGGTCGTAGCCATCGAAGACGAGCGTTTCTACAGTCATTATGGCATTGATATCGTAGGTATCACGCGTGCCATGGTCAAGAACATTCAGGCTGGCAGAGTGGTGCAGGGTGCTTCTACCCTGACACAGCAGCTGGTCAAAAACGCTTTTCTTACCAGCGAAAAAACCTTCAAGCGCAAGGCGATCGAAGCTATGATGGCGTTTCAGCTTGAACGAAAGTATTCCAAAGAAGAGATCCTCACCCTTTATCTCAACGAGATTTACTTCGGGCATGGTGCTTATGGTCTTGCCGCCGCTGCCGAGATCTATTTTGGCAAGGATCCCATGGAACTGAGCGTCTCTGAATGCGCGATGCTGGCCGGTATTCCCAAAAGTCCGGTGGCTTTTTCGCCGATCAGAAATCCTAAAAACAATGAGATTCGCCGCTCGACCGTTCTCGCCAAAATGGTAGAGCTGGGTTTCATTTCGCCGGCCGAATATGAAGCCGCCAAGAGCACCATTCCGGCTGTCCGTCAGATCGAAATACAGGAATTCAAGGCGCCATATTTCGTTACTTACGTGCGTGATCAGCTGCTCGAAAAATATGGAGCGAATCTGGTTTATAACGGTGGTCTGAAGATTCATACCACTCTTGATTTCGATCTGCAGGAATATGCCGAAGCGGCCATGGCTTCAGCGCCAATTTTTAAAGAATATCCGATTGAAAAATTTCCCGGTCTCAACGGGTCTATGGTATGTCTCGACCCCAAAAACGGACATATCAAGGCGATGTATGGTGGCCGGAGTTTCGAGCAATCTCAGTTCAACAGGGTAACTCAGGCATACCGTCAGCCCGGTTCATCTTTCAAGCCTTTTGTTTATGCCGCCGCCCTTGAAGAAGGCATGTTACCCGGCGATACAGTGGTTGACGAATATATCTCCTATACCAACCCATGGACACGCAAGGTCTGGGCACCAAAAAACTACGATCACAAACATCACGGACCGGTTACTCTCATGAAGGCTCTCTGTCGCAGCTTCAATATCCCTGCGGTCAAGCTGATTGACCGGCTGACTCCGGCCAAAGTAATAAGATTCGCCAAACGCATGGGTATCACTGCTCAGATGGAACCAAACCTTTCGCTGGCCTTGGGTTCAGGTCAGTTCACTCCCCTCGAAATGGCCTCGAGTTACGGTGTTTTTGCGAATATGGGCATTCTCTGCCGCCCGCTATCAATTTTGAAAGTCGAAGATCGCGACGGCAACATTCTTGAAGAAAACCTGCCCCGTGCCAAAGAAGTCATGAAGGCAGTCAATGCCGCCATGATATGCGACATGCTGCGAACTGCAGTAGAAAGAGGTACCGGTGCGAGAGCGAGAATTCCCGGCAGGTGTGTTGCCGGCAAAACAGGGACGACCAACGACTACGTCGATGCCTGGTTCAACGGTATGTCGCCTGACCTGGTGACCATCGTGCAGTTTGGTTTTGACATGCCGCGCACGCTCGGGAAAGGCAAAGCTGGTGGTGCAGTTGCCGGCCCGCCCTGGAAGGCCTTCATGGAAAAAGCTATCGAGCATTACCCGAATAAAGACTTCCCGGTTCCTGACGGTGCGGTTCGTGCCCGCGTCTGCATGAGCAGCGGAAAACTGGCTTCAAAAGGTTGTCCTGGCAGCGAGGTGGTAAGCCAGGTGTTCCCGATTGAGTCGCAGCCTTTGACCGAGTGTCGACACGGTTCGGTGAATTATGCGCAGAGCGTTGCCGGCGAAGTCGAAGATATGAGCCCGCAGCAGGCAGAAGGCACCTTTCTCCCTGACCCGGACTTCTTTCACAGCAATTATCAGGCAGGGGCCGCACCTGGTGCGGGAACTGCGCAGGTTGTCAAACCGCCGGCAGTACAGGGTGAGTGGATCTCGCGCGACAACCCGGATCGTGCTGTTTTGCAGCGCTGGGGAGCAGACCGCCAGATCCCGGCAGACGCATTTCTCGACGAAAGTCTGGCTGATGCTCCAGCTTTGGAAGAAGATTCTCCTGCCGTGGAAGAAGATGTTCCAGAACCGGTCAGAGAGCCTGGAGTCGTCATCAATCCGCCGGGTGTGGATTTCCGCGACAGCTATCACTGAGTTTCAGACAACAATAAGAAGCCCCTGCCGTATCAGTGCGACAGGGGCTTTTGTATTAACGAAAAATGTTATCGACTGGCAATCTCGCGTTCTTCATTTCTGACTTCAAAGCTGGTCTCGGCTAAAACCATTACGTCGCGGGCACAATCAAGCAGTTGCCCAACTGTCAGGCTGTCGTTTATGCCAAAAATCTCTTCATCGCGGGCGATATGAACGCCAAGTGATGCAAGTGCGTTTGCCGGCACGGTAAGAAAGTGGAAGCGTGGAATGTCAGAATAACTGCTGTCCTGCGAAAAATCACGATACTTGAAATCAAGCAGATCAGACAGAAAGTGGAACAGTATTACCGTTGTACTGCCTCTGGTCATGCTTTTGCTCTTTGAGAAGTTATGCAGGGCCCGGGCATAGAAACCTGCCGACTCGGCTGGCAGTCTTGTTGCGCCTGAGTTTATCGCAACCGGGCGCAGGTGCCTGATAAGAAGGTCTACAACTCTGGTCAAGTCTGAGAGACCTGCCTTGCGGTGCGGGTCGAGTTCGCGGCGCAACTCTTTGAGATCGGCTTCAAAGCTCTGGGCGAAGGGTTGCCAGAACTCGGTGCCCATACGCTGTTCATCTACGGCAAAGGTTTCTGCCGGTAAAAGATCTACGTCTGAGCGCATGCCCATTGAGCCAAAGGCGAACAAGGCCAGCATCCCGCCAAAGGCTGCTCCAGCCGCGAACTTGCGTAGTCTGATTTTTTGCAGAAAGTCGATGTGGCGATTGATAACCTGCTGAATTCTCAGCTTGAGCGTCATTGCCTGACCACAGCCGCCGCAGAAACGTGACGTGGGAATATTGTAATGCCCGCATCCGTTGCACTTGGTGCGCAAAGTATAGGCGCATTGCATGCATCTGCCTGTTCTGTCGAGTTTTCCGTTATCGCATCTCGGACAAAGAGAAAACATTTTACTGCCTCGCATTAAAAATCACTGATCTATACATCGGCAGTTAGCTGAGCGGACAGTATAAAAAAACCGCCTTGCGGCGGCTTTTTTCAGAAACGTCTGGTGGGCGCTTTTTTAGGCGGCGGTGGATCTTCAAAATCCTCATCAAAATCCGGGAACGGTCGCTTTTCCACGGGTGGGGCATCGTTCTCCGGCCTTCTGCCTCGCGCCGGGGCCGCAGATCGGTTGTAAGGTCGGCGATCACCCATTGGCGGGCGCAACATCGGCAGGGCGCTGATATAAATGATCGAGGACTTGTAGACGACCTCAACCTTGTCTTTGAAAGAGAGTGAAATTGAGAATTGGTCGTAAGCCTTTAATTTTCCACGCAAAACTGAACCGGTTTCGAGTATGACCTCGACCTTCATGTGCTTTTTGCGGGCCTGCGACAAGAACTGGTTCTGTACCTGTGATTTGTATTGAGACATTCTCAATCTCCTGAAGGTTTGTAATCCAGCCCTATATTAACTGTTTTCGGGTCAAATTACAACCGCGGAATTTAATTATCCGGCGATTGCCTTGGTCTTGGTCTGCAGATCCTGCAGCAGGCCATCGATTTTTTTGGCTTCCTGGGCCGAATCTTCCGCAAGCTTTTTCATTTCGGCCGCAACAACCGAGAATGCACGGCCGGCTTCACCAACTCGAGCCGCTTCAATAGATGCGTTCAGCGACAGCAGGTTACTTTTGCGCGCGATCTTGGTAATGACTCTGATAACGTCTTCCATTTTATTGGTCGAAGCTTCCAGTTCCTTCAGATGAACGTTGGTTGCGCGCAGGCGTTCGGTCGTCAGCTTGAGAATCTGAAACGCGATTTCAGGCACGTTGGCCAGCAGATTGCGAAAGTCGTCTTTGGTCAGAATCAGAAATGAACAGTCCTGGACTGTCGCTATCGATGCTGATCGCGGTTGTTCGTCAATAATGGCCATGTCGCCGATGACAGCGCCCTTGCCAAGGGTTACCAGCACCGAATCTATACCGGCGCTGTTGCGTTTAAGCACGTTGATTTTGCCGCTTTTGACTATGTAGAGCGCGTCGCCCTTGTCGCCTTCTTTGAAAACGGTAGTCTTTGCGGGAA
>CAZMWO010000362.1:0-4184 GCA_964569565.1 uncultured bacterium
CGGCACTGCGGCTTCGGGCGGCCGCGTCGCCGCCATTTTGCGCAGGTTTGCGGCGAAAGCTTCATCTTTGCCGGGATATGGGAGTATCCAGACGGTATCATCGTCAAAGTCGATCGGTGGCTGGTTGTAAATCGGACCGAAGTCTTCTGGTCTAGGCATGAGCTCAAAAAGGAGCGGCGGCGAATCTTCGGTTTTTTCCAGCATTCCGAGATCTTTGAATACTATGAATCTGGCCTTTTCGAATATCAGTATGGCCGGATCGACATACATGAAGCCATCGAGGTTTTCTGGCCTCTGCATCTGCACGACCTCATACATGCGCGCCAGTGCGATGTCGAAGGCTTTGATCAGTTCGGTAATGTTTGCATAGGCAGCCATGGCTTTGAGTGTCTGCGAAAGCAGTTCCATGCGGTTGCGTGCTTCGACTGCCATGCCCATTCCTTTGAAATCATCGATAAAGCCTGGTGGCAGGCTCATACCAGCTGTCTGGTCGCCGATGCCCTGTACCAGCTGCAGGTCGATGTCTTCAATGGCTTTCAGTGCATCAGCTGGCAGTCCGAGAGACTGCGCGCGGTTGCGTATCATCTGTTCGTATCGTTCGCGCATTTCGGCGGGGGTGACCATTTCCGGGTATTTTGCCGTGAATTCTCTTATGTCGCGGGCCGCTTCGAAGGCGAATTCTCGCAGTTGCTCTATCTTGTTGGCTACTTCGCCGCCAAAAGTGTTTGCCAGTGTTTGGATTTTGGCTTCTTTGGCGACAAATTCGCCAGCAAGGGCCTTCAGGTCAGCTTCAGAAAGGCCAAATATAACTTTCGGCGGAAACATCGACATCAGGTCGCCGATACTCACATCAGGATTGCCCTTGATTGCGGCTTCTTTGACGAAGCGTGCCATGCCGGTATCAAAGGGCGTAATCGGCGGTGCCTTGATAGCCTTGTCACCGGGATTCATTGGCACTACACCTTCGATGATCTGCCCGTTGTCGAGAGCTGCTTTTAAAATGAAGTTGCGCCGACTGCCTGCAATCGCATCATAATCGAAATTGAACTGATAATTGGCGCTATTACCTGTTATCTGGGCGACTACGCCCTGTTTGAGAGGAACTTCCAGGCCGCCCGTGGTCATGTAATACAGACTGATATTGGCCTGAGTCGGCGCGGCAGCGGCTCTGAGAGCGCCGGTGTCGGTCGGGTCGGTAAGCAGCAGTGAACCGCTAAGAGTCGTGGTGCCGGCTGTCGGCGTGGGCAGCAGACCACTTCCGCTTCCGCCTCCTCCGCCTCCGCAGCCAGTCGAAAATACAAGCGCCAGACCAAGAAAGAGCATGAAGAATCTTCTTTTAAGGCCCATAAAACCTCCGGTAAAACTGTGTTCCCAATTTCGGCGGTTTGATACTATCACAGTCTTTTCAACAAGTACAGCCCACTTGCTATTCGCCGGTGACGCTTATTTCGCCGGTTTTTTTGTCGATACTGATCTTGAAACGGTAGGAGTGCTCGTTTCTTTCATTGGTGAAATAAACGTGAACTCCATCGAACGAGGCAGAAAATGCTTCTGCAGAATCTTCTTCATGCCGCAGATTCAAGGTGGCTTCCATGTGGTGGTAAGTTTGAATCAGCTGCGAATCAATAAGAAATGATACGAGAAAGCCCGGGTCTGCATAGAGTTTTGCATCGAGAGCTTTGCCGACGATAAACTTTTCTCCGGCGCGTAAAGCCGTAACATCGGGTCGCGCCAGCGGGCTGAAAAAAGTCTGATTGGCGACTATACGCTGATTTTTGCGGTCATCTGCCAGTAGAGGCTGTCCGTCGATGGTGTAGCTGGCCAGGGTGGCTATCCGCTCGAATTCATCGGTCAGTTCGACGGCGGCAATCTGCTTGCCCGCCTGTTCCTGCTCGTAACTCTTCGTGTAATCACTCCATGGATTATCTGATCGATAAATCAGATATTGTCTGCGACAGTATTCTTTCATGATTTCGCCTCCCACTATTATGTTTGATGAAAGCACCAGTATTGAAATGGCAATCAGTGCGCAAGTCATTCGGTTCACAGCATTCCTCCCGATAATTCGTCAGGACAAACCAGCTGATGCTGACAGGAGGTCAGCGATACTTGGCAGCATCAGGATAGAAGCGATCTGGCTTTCAGGCATCGCAATTTTGAATGAGCTTTTGTATCGATACATATTTCAGAGTATTGTTATCCAGGTAAATGAGTCAATCACATTTCGTTCATACGGTTGCTGGTTCTGGTATACTTAGTCAAACTATCTGCTTTATCGGGGGGTGTGGGCATGAAAGAGAGAAGTTTTGCTGCTTTGTTGGCTGTTCTGACCTTGTTTCCTGGCGTGACGCCTTCAATCACTGCTGAGACAGAGTCCTCTGCAACGGCAGTCGCGCCGACTCTGCGTCAGCAATCCGATGATGATTTCGATGGTGGTCTTATCGAACGAACAGAAGAGGTCGGTGGCAGACCCTCCGGCTACAATTGTTATGAATACGGTAAACGCGTAGAAGTCTCTCAAGAGCCCTTCTCGACGATACCAGAAGAAGAATTGTCGGCTGATACGGATTGTGAAGTAGATCTGATCGACAGGCGTTTTGGCAGCAGAAAGCCGGAGGCAGTTCAGATGTTCGCCTCTGATCCGTCAGGGCAGGCTGTAGTCAAGGTCGTTCTTGATCCGGCAAAGACTGAGTTTACCAAAGCCCGCTTCGAACTGCATTATGGCGATGAAATCGATGGATGGACTCTCAATATCGGCGATTCAGTCTCGAATAACGGGCATGGCGGAGATGGTGCCGATCAGACGCGTGACAGCGAAGTGCAGATTCTAGGCCAGGATCTGGCGGTTTTTGGCGATGACACAGCTCCGACCGGCGATGCGAAGGTTCTTGCCCGGTCGGCAGGGTTGGCGGTGCCGGGCGCAGTGGTTGTGCTTGAAATCAGCAACAATCAGGTTTCATGGCACAATGACAAAGGCGTTGATGGGGTGATAAAGTCTGAATACGTTTTCAGCCTTGCTGGCCAGGGTGACGCCGAAGGTCAGCCAAATTACGATATCTATGCCGGATTCAACCGCGTTGTCGTTGGTGGTCGCGTCGGCAAAGGACTTAAACGGGTTAAGATAAAACTCTTTCACTGACCTGTTTCTGTTTACCGGCCTGTCAGGTTGAATTCGAGCTGAAAGACGGCGCCTGCGGTCAGATACGGCAGGTAGCACAACACCCTGGAGTTCCTGTATTCAACTATTTCATCTGGTTGTTGGGTAAACGCTGAGGGGCTGGCTTCTACCGGCAGCACAATGAGAAAGCCCTGGCGTCTGCATGCCGGTTGCGGCAGATGTGGCAGAACGAATTTCTGACGGTTTTTTGTCGGGACAAGCCTGGCGTCAGAAAGGCGGCAGCAGATGTAGCTGCTTTGCCCGGTGTTCCAGGGTTCGGCAAAGGTAAGCGAGACAATGCCGCCGCTTATTTTTCCTTGAGTTTTGTAGAATGCCGATGTCAGAATGTTGCCGTTCTGGTCGACAAAGGGCGATTCTGGCGTCTCCGGCAGCCATAGCTGGGTGTAGAGCTCTTCGCCTTCATGCAGGTTGAAATTACTGAAAATTGCCTGATGTTTTATGGTTCCGTCTTTCTGCACGACCAGAACCGATGTGCAGCCATAGTTGCCGATGGTGTAAGCCCGCACGTCGAGCGTATCGATGCAGATTTTCTGCGCGTATTTTCGGGCAGTTGCGAACCATTCCAGATTGCCCAGCTCTTCGGCGATGCCGGGCAAGGCGTCTTTTGCAACGTGTTCGGCCAGCTCCCGATTGGTCATGAAAGCGATTTCGGGCTTGAGTTTTCTCGCCTGGGCGATGAAACGTTCGGCTGATTCCGGCTTTTCAAGCACCTCTGCGAGCCGATAGAGTGAGTAGTATCCCATGGCGCGAAGACCTTCGTCACCGGGCGTGCCAACTGCGCGGCGCATGGTGTCGAAAGACTCCTGATAATTTTCCATCAGCGACAGTATGCGGCCATAATAAAACTGCAGCAGCATGTTGTTCGGGTCTTTTTCGAGCGATTGCCGTGTCTCGCTGGCGGCTTCTTCGAAACGGCCGCTCAAGAGTTGTGCCTGTATTACCTTGAGGCGAAGGTTATGATAGTCGGGGTATTTCTCTATACGCTCGCGTAGAACCTCGATGGCAC
>CAZMWO010000363.1:0-620 GCA_964569565.1 uncultured bacterium
CCAACGCCACAATTCAAATGTGACAAAGGACTACGTGAAGAGCATGCTGAAAAAGGATCTGTGTAATCTGCGGATTCTCTTATCAGCTCAGGGAAGTTTCGCGGAGCAGGGCGAGAAGTTCATCGGTGGTGACGCGGCCGGCCATGTCGGTGCCTTCGAGCAGACTGTCGGCGAGTTCGCGCTTTTTGTGGTGCAACGCGACGATCTTTTCTTCAATCGTGCGACTGGTGATCAGGCGGTAAATGGTGACCGGGCGCTGCTGACCGATGCGGTGTGCACGGTCTGATGCCTGATCTTCAACCGCCGGGTTCCACCAGGGGTCGAGATGAATGACGTAATCAGCAGCGGTCAGGTTGAGGCCGAGCCCGCCGGCCTTGAGGCTGATCAGAAACAGATCGCCGTTGCCGGCCTGAAAATCTTTGATCGAGCGGGTTCGGTTGCGGGCAGGCGTCGAACCGTCGAGATACTGGTATTTTATGCCTTTTTTGTCGAGCAGGTTTCTGACTATGGTCAGGTGATCGACAAACTGGCTGAAAACCAGGGCTTTGTGGCGGTTTTCGAGAAGTTCATCGACCACCCCCTCGAACAGGGTCAGCTTCGATGAGGTGATGGTGGTGTCA
>CAZMWO010000363.1:630-4165 GCA_964569565.1 uncultured bacterium
GCGCGACAAGAGAAGGATTGCAGCAAAGCCGGCGCAGCTTCATGAGTTCAGCGAGAATCATGATGTGTTTCTGGCCGGCACCGGCCTCGATGTCTGAGAGGCGGCTGACTGCCTGTCGGCGCATGCTCTCGTAAAGAGCCGTTTCGTCTTTGCTGAGTTCGACGCGCAGCATGATTTCGGTGCGCGGCGGCAGATCCTGCAGAACCTGGTTCTTGGTGCGGCGCATGACAAAGGGCTGCAACAGGCGTTTGAGCTGGCGCTGCACGAATTTGTCGCCACCGCTCTGAATCGGGTTGGCAAAGCGGGCGTTGAAGCTGTCGACCGAGCCAAGCAGACCGGGGTTGATGAAGCGAAAGAGGTTCCAGAGTTCGCCGAGATGGTTTTCGATCGGAGTTCCGGTCATGATCAGCCGGAAATTGCCCTGCAATGCCATGGCCGCCTTCGACCGCACCGTCGCCATGTTTTTGATGGCCTGCGCTTCGTCGAGAATTACCGTTTCCCATTTTATTTCGGAAAGCATCTCGATTTCGCGCTGCATGATGCCGTAACTGCAGATTATCAGATCGAATGCACCAAGAGCGGCAAGAGTTTCGCGACGCTGTGACTGCGCAAAAATGACCGGGTTGAGCGTCGGCGCAAAGCGGTGCACTTCTTCAAACCAGTTCATGCACACCGAAGTCGGCGCGACGACAAGCGCCGGGCCTTTCGCCGCCTTGTGCACCAGCAACGCCAGCGCTTCGACGGTCTTGCCCAGACCCATGTCATCGGCCAGGCAGGCGCCCATGCCGAGGTAGTCCATGCGGCAGAGCCAGGAAAAAGCCTCAAGCTGATACTCGCGCAGATCTGCGGTCAGCGTCGAGGGCACGGCAAACTGCAGCTTGTCGGCACTCTTCAGTCGCTGCAGCGATTTTCGCCAGCGCTCATCAAAAATAATGTTGGTCTGGTCGGCAAAGGCATCATTCAGCGCGGGAATTGCCAGCTGATGCACACGCAGCTGGCCGTGCTGGCTCTCACTGAAGCTGTAAATATCATTGAGACGCCGTCTGAAATCTTCGGTCAGAGCAATGAATTCGCCTTCGCCAATCTGCACGAACCGGCTGCCGCCGGCAGAATAAAGCTGCAGCAGTTTCTGCAGATCGACAACTTCATTCTCGTCGATGCTCAGCTGCCCATCGAGAGAAAACCAGTTCTGCGAACCTTCGATGCGCATGCGCAGACGGTCGAACGACACGGTGCGCACCCTCTTGATTCCGGCTTTTTCAGGCCATTCGATATTGATTCCGGCAACGTCGTTGAGCTGCAGCAACAATTCAAGCGCCGGTTCGGGATCAGCAAAAACAACCTCAGGATGTTCGGTATTGATTCCGGAAAGCATCGGCACCCGGGCAGCCAGCTCTTCAACCCGCTGTGATTCAGACAGAAAATCCCGGGCCGTATGCAGTTTGCGGTCATCCTGCCGGGTGTAAACCTCATGCATGCCCTGAGCCGGCAGCATGGCCGGGCCGTGGCTGCCGAACGGGCGCACCCGCACCTTGAGTGAAAGCCCCTCTCCCACCGGCTGCAATTGTAAAAACAGCTCTTCGCAGCAGGGCACGGTTTCAACTGAAGTCAGGGTCTCAGTTCCTGCAATATTCGAATGCACCGGCATACGGCGAGAAAGAGCGGTAACAGCAGATGCCAGCTGTTCTTTTGCCGCAGACGGAAACTGGCTGGAAGCCTTCAGAAGCTTTGCCGCCCTGATCTGCAGATCGCTGAAGCTGTAGACGCGCAGAACACTCTCGGATTCTTCGACAATAATTATATCGCGACCATTGTATTCAGGTTGAAAACGCATTTCGTAATGCCCGTCGGTCTCGTTAACAACCAGCATTGGCTCGCCGGTTTCGATCTGTACATGTTCCCGGCCGTCATTGTCATGGATATGCGGGTGCCCGGCCAGCATCAGCAGGGCCTCATTGAAGCCGCGGTCGTGCAAGGAAAGCGTTCTACTGCGATGATGCATGAAATGCCGTACCAGGCGACGGTCATGCTCGGTGAAATGCTCGGGAAAATCGGGGTTCTCACGATTGAAGGTGTTGATGTCGAGAACCTTGCCTGCAGACCAGCGCCCGGATTTGAGCCGAATCTTTTCGCGCGGCTCGATCAGAAAAGAATCGATTTCTGATCCGTTAAGACTGTAAGAAACGCCCCAGATCAGCATACGATCGGGCTCATCCGCTCCTGCGTCAGGCACCAGAACATTTTTGAGAGAATCGAGCACGATCTGCCATTGCGCACGCGCTTCGAGCAGATGCGAAACCGGCGCACAGCCACACTTTGCCCATTCAGTCGCCAGTCTGCGCTCAGAAGCCGTGAGTTTTTCGCCAAGCTCAGCGCGCATTCTCAGACATTCGCAGTAAGGCAGACTCAGGCCTTCAGGCCCGGCAGTATCAGCAATAGAAGTTATCGCAGGCAACAGCCTGACGTCGAAACCGTTAACCCAGCTGAACACAAAAATTGCAAGCCAGAGGCGGAGAGGCGTCTGATAAGTTCCGAGGGCCTGTTCAAAATTGGCAAATGCCTCGATGGCGCCGATCCTGAAGCGCTGCAGATGCGTCATCAACGAATCAAGCCCCGGCAGAAAGCTGTTCTGGCGACTGGCAATTACCACCAGATCCTCTGCCTTTCTGACACTGGCCGGGGTGTTTTCGGCAAGCAGAGCCACCAGATAGAAAAAGTCCCCGATGTTGTCAAAACAGCCACCATTGCGGCCATGCGACTTGCGATTGGCCCTTATCGCCCTGGCATAAAGATCGAGAGCGCCAGCCGTATTTCCCAGCAACAGTTCGACAGTAGCAGCAATCGCGCCGGCCTCTGGTTCCTGCGACATTTCGGCATAGAGCAGAGCCAGTTCGAAGTCACCTTTAAACAGCTGGTATTCTGCCATCGGCAGTGCCCCGAAGCGCCAGAAAGCATCTGATTTGAGCCAGCGCCGGTCGGCAAAGTATGTGACCAGCCCCGGGAAATCAACAAAATAAGCTCTGGTAAACTGCATGGCCGTGCGAAAAATACTGGTCTGGCAGATTACCGGCAGACATTCGAACCAGTCAGCCTCGAACGGGAACATGGCGGCACAGAAAAGCGGCATACCGAGGAGTGCATCATCAGGGTCGGCGGCCCGCCCTGAAACTTGTTCAGGCAGCATGAATATACTGCCACTGAACAGATCGAGGCGCAGACGGCGGATTTCTGAATAATACTGCAGTGAAACTGCCTGCCCGGGCGCAAAATAACTGGCCTTGAGCACGCCTTTGATCGCGTTGAGAATCGGCATGACATGTTTGCGCAAAACCGCGTTGCGGCAGGCGACATCGAGATAATCATCATGGCAGCTGATCGCTTCGCCATCGATTATGACAAAACCCTTCTGCGCCAGCCCGCCAAAGATATTCAGAACGACCTGTGTCGTAAAAGTGTAGTTGTTACCGGTGTTGGCGAAGAGCTGCCTGAGCATGCGGGCAAGATCGGCAGCATTGGTTTTAGTGTAATAAAACGC
>CAZMWO010000364.1:0-1412 GCA_964569565.1 uncultured bacterium
TACCGGCACAGTGGACATGGTCGGCTTCAAGGATGGCGTGCCTTACCTCAAGATTGGCGACAACGCCTACGACCTCGAAGACGTTCAGCTGGTCAGCCCGACCATATATGAATTGCCGCAAAGCGGCTGAACCTTGACAACTTAATCTGACTCAAACGAGGCAAATCATGGATCCCAGACTGATGATCGGTCCGCAGGGACCGCAGCTGACGGGAATCAGGCCGACGAGAAGCAGCAGCACGGCAGCAGGTCTGCCAGGCGCAACCTCATTCGGCGACCTTTTCCAGAAGGCTGTAGCAGAACCGACACAGTTTCGCATCAGTGCCCATGCCCAGAAGCGCCTCACGGAAAGAAACATAAGCATGAACCCGGACCTGGAAAACTCGCTGAACCGCGCGTTTACAGAGCTGGCAGCTAAAGGCGCCAGAGACTCGCTGGTGATAACCCGCGAAGGTGCCTTTGTCGTGAATGTTCCGAGCCGCACGCTGGTGACAGCGATGGGAATTGACGAGATGCGAAACGGAATGGTGACCAATATAGACAGCGTAAGTATGAAGTATGGATAAGGAGAAACGCAAAGCAAAGAAATGAAAGAAAAGCAAACAGATCCATAAGGAAGCAAACGAACAGGGAAGACGCGAAGATCATAAGGCAAAAACAAATCCGATAAGATGGCCGGACCCCTCCCGGGGAAGCCAGACCGCCGGACTGACAGAAGGCGGGAACAGAAAAACGAATGATCTTTGCCAATCCCAGCGGATTGGCCGGCGGGAGACTCCTGCATGAGGCGGGCTCTTCTCCCCCGGTCGACTGCTCCACTCTTCATGGAGCGTACCGTGGTGACGATGGAACGGAACCGGCGGTTAACGGCACATTAAGCCGAAAGAAGAGGAAATTGTGCTATGATTAGATCATTATTCACGGGAGTTACGGGTCTAAAGCAACATCAGACCAAAATGGACGTTCTCAGCAACAACATTGCGAACGTCAATACCACTGCATTCAAGCGTGGCCGCGTCATGTTCCAGGATCTTTTCTCAGAGACTCTGCGTCACGGCCAGCAGGCCTTTGGCGACTACGGCGGACTCAATCCGATGCAGGTCGGCCTTGGCGTCAGCAAAGCCGCTATCGATACGTTGATGGATCAGGGTGCGATCGAAGGCACCGGTAAGCAGACCGATAGCGCCGGGTTCTTTTCGGTTCGCGGCTACGACGGCAATCTCTACTACACCCGCGACGGCAACCTCAACATCAACCCTAACTACGACATGGTCATGACCAACACCGGCTTCAAGATGCAGGGCTGGCTGGCCACCCAGAACCCCAAGACCGGCAACCTCGAAATGAAGGAAACCGGTGTAGTGCCTTATGACATCAATATTACCAAATATCTGAAGAAGCACGCGCACCAG
>CAZMWO010000364.1:1422-4164 GCA_964569565.1 uncultured bacterium
GTAACCTCGACAGTTCATCTAACGAACGTGACATCGAATTTGGCCTCGATACGTTGACTTTCAAAAACAGCGAGGGGCAGTTCGAGAACCTTACTTTCAAGTTCAAGAAACTCGACGCCAACAACTGGATCTGGTCAGCTGTCGATGACACCGAAGGCAACGTCGCCACCGGCACGATCAAAACCGATGATGACGGCAACGTTCTTGAAAGTACAGTTGAACCGGCCGGCCCGACCTCATCGGTCGCCCAGCCTTATTTCACCTACGATCCGGACGGTGACCCGCGCCCGGCAACAGCAACCATGCCGATCAATGCAATTTCTAATGTCGGCGATGGCATCAGTTCTGGTGTGACAGCGTCAGGAACCGACGTCAAAGATGAAAGCGTTCAGATCATTTTCGACGGCGGCGATCCGACGAGAGCAACTTCTTATCGTGTCGTCGGCTCAGAACGTGGGTTTATTGGTGCCGGCACCCTTGGCGGCGAACAGGCACGCGTCGAAGGCGAACCGGTAGAATTCGGCACGCACTGGACACCTGCCGGAGGCGCCTACTTCGATATCAACGACAATCAGTTTGTACCGCCCAGAACTGCTTCAGTTGCCTTTGACCCTGGCGTCACCTACTCTAATTCAGAGATTGTCGATACCATTAACACAGCCATGAAAAATGGCGGCGTGCGGGCAACTGCATACTACGACGCAATCACCCAGCAGTTCCAGATCGTCAGCAACGATATCGGCAGCAACCGGCAAATCGAAATTATCGGTGACACCGACGCACTCAGACTTCCTGCCGGAATTTACAGCGGAACGGGCGGATCAAGACCCGAAGTATTCAGTGATGCCTTAACCGCCCAGGGCAACAGCGCTGAATGGGATCCGGAAAACGATCGCTGGGACCCTCTCTCTGACGTCAGTCTTACCATCACCGACCGCAACGGCCGCACTGCGTTGATCAACTTCAGCGACATCGTTGCCGGCAACAATCAGATATATAGTCGTGGTGCGATTCTCGCCGAGATCAACTCACGACTGGCACAGGAGAACGTAGCTGCAACAGCGTCGTTCGCCGACACCGACAATAATGGCAGCCCCGACCAGCTGATCATTACCGGAAACTATTCCGGTTCAGGCGAGCGTGTCATCATCAGCGGCACCGGGGTTGAACAGCTCGGTCTGACTCCTGGAGAATTTAGAGGCACAGCCGCGGTAAGCAATTTCAACTATGGTGGCCTTGAATTCTCTCTTACAGAAGGCAACAACCCCTGGCTGCCCAACGAAAGTATGAGTTTCGTGACAACAGCCGAAAAAGGCGCTTCTGATTCGGTCAACATCATGGTTCCGCAGCCCTCTTCCGATATGCTTGAATTCTCGGCCACGGTTAAAGGCGAAACCTTCAAGATCAGTGGAGCTGTCAGCGAAGGTGCCAAGCACGGCACCAACATCATCATCTACGACTCTCTGGGTTCCAAACACGGTCTGGTTACCTCCTGGGAGCATACCAACAAGGAAACCATGGAGTGGAGCTACAAGGTCAGCTACTCTGACGATGATGTAGAGGTAGTAAACTGGCTGAAAGACCCGGCCAACAACGTCAAGGACCCGAAAGATCCGACAAAAGAAGACCTCGAGCGTGCCAACGACGCTCTCATTACCAATCGCGAAGGTAAGATGTATTTCTTTAAAAACGGTAAAATTGACCTGGGACGCTCTTATGTTCCAACGCTGAGTATGACTCCCAAGGGCAGCAACCCGCTGTCGATAAATCTGACTACTGAGCTTATCACCCAGTTCGATTCAGATTTCTCAACCAAAGCCGAATACCAGGATGGCTATGAGATGGGCCTGCTTGAGCAGATATACTTCGAAGAAGATGGCATTATCAGAGGCGTCTTTTCGAATGGCCAGAAACAGCCAATCGGACAGGTCGCTCTGACCACCTTCAACAACCCGGCCGGTCTCGAAAAGAACGGCAAGAACCTCTACTCTTACGCTCCTAACTCCGGGCAGCCGGTCGTCGGCAAACCCGGCATGATGGACCGCGGCATTATAGTGGCCGCTTCACTGGAAATGAGCAACGTCGACATTTCTGAAGAATTCACCAACATGATCATTACCCAGCGCGCCTTTCAGGCCAACTCACGGGTAATCACCACTTCGGATGAAATGCTTCAGGAAGTCGTGAATCTGAAACGATAACGGTAAGGGAGACGACTTGAAATGATCAGGCTTTCGCGCATCAATGGAGTAAAATTCTATCTGAATGCCGAACTCATCGAGCAGATCGAGTCGTCTCCCGATACTGTCATCACCCTGCATACCGGAAAAACCGTTATGGTAGCCGAGACGGTGCATCAGGTTCTGCACCGTATCATGAACTATAAGCGCCGCATTCATACGCACCGTATCGCGAAGAAAAAAACTGGCGGGGCCGGCGCCGGAGTTAAGTTGTAATTATGCCCATAAAAGTCGTTTTGTGCATTGACTTGGCCGATTTTCTCATGGTAGGTTTATAAATTATGTCACCCAGAACAAAAGTGATTTTGGTAGTTTTAGTTGTATTGATTATCGCACTTGCAGTTGTCGGTATTGCCTACGTAACCAGCAAAAAGGCAATCGCCGGCCCTGGTGGAGCACAGACACCGCCACCCCTGCAGGGTGACATCGAAACCGCACCTAAGATGGGCAGATTCGATCTTGGCGAATTCATTGCCACATCTCGCGATGAAGAGCTGCATTA
>CAZMWO010000365.1:0-3762 GCA_964569565.1 uncultured bacterium
CGTGCGCCCTGGTAATTTCGCCGGCAGAACTGATGGAGCTGGTGCCTATGACAGTCGACAAAGATGGCAGGCTGCTTGTCCAGTATGACTTACCCCACATTGCCGGGTCAGGGCTTCTCATAATCAATTTTATCGGTCTCGACGCGCTGACCATAGTTCAGCGCACCTGCGAACACATCAAAAAAAGTCACGGAACCGATATCAAGCTTGAAAAAATACCACTGACCGACCGGGCGACTTATGAACTGCTACAAAGCGGCTTTACCGGAGGTATCTTCCAGCTTCAGTCAGAAATAGCCCGCGACCTGATCAAACGTCTCAAACCAGCGACCTTCGAAGATATTGCCGCATTCAATGCAATTTTTCACCGCAATCCATTGGCTTATGGCCATGCCGATGAGCTGATTGAGAGAAAAAATGGCCGAAAGGCAATCACGTATCCGCACCCTCTACTTGAACCACTGCTTAAAGAAACCTGCGGTCTTTTCATCTATCAGGAACAGATCATGCAGGCCGCAGCAATCATCGCCGGTTATTCGATGTCACAGGCAAACAGCCTGCGCAGGACGCTTGGAAAAGCGTGCGTCAATGAACTGAAGAAGGAACGGACAAGGTTCATCAAGGGGGCGGGCAAAAAAGGCATCGACAGAGAGAGCGCCGGCCATGTTTTCGACTTGATGAAAGACCATGTTTTCTTCAGTTTCTCAAAAGCACACGCACTCGCATGGGCTCTGCTGACCTTTCGCAGCGCCTGGCTCAAAGCGCACTTTCCCAACCAATTCATGGAAGCGGTTCTCTCAGTATGCGACGACTGCTACTGCTGATCTGCGGCTATCAGATGACGGTCTTACAAAGGAGTTGAATTTGTTAAGCCATGACTATAAACTTAACCCGAACAGAAACCTGCTTAACGAGGAGAGGAAAAATGTCGCAGTCCGGCACCATCAAGCGCTATTCACTGTTGATCAAGAAAGTCACCGAGCATCCCTTCCCGAGCATGAAGGAGATCATGGACTATCTCGCGCAGAAAGGCTTTGAAAACAGCTCACGAACCGTGCAACGCGACATGGAAAGCCTCGACTTTGAATTCGGACTCAAAATCGCCTATAACAAAGCTAAAAAAGGCTATTACATCGCAGAAAAAGACTATCTTCTCTACGACCCGTTCATTAGACTGCTGCGAATTTCTGAAACCATAGACGTGCTGATACAGAGCTTCGCCGACAGCAGGGAAATGTTAAAATACGTTTCGCTCGACATTGGCGCCGAACTCAAGGGCATCGATCAGCTGCACGAAATTCTTAACGCACTGCGCAACAACCAGACCCTGACTTTCAACTACCAGACGTTTTTCGAAGGCCCGAAAAAGCCTTTTACCGTGCACCCATACCTGATCAAGGAATTTCAGCACCGCTGGTATCTTGTGGCCTGCTTTCCGGGCTTCACCAAGCTGTATATTTTCGGCATCGATCGCATTTCTGACCCGGTGGTCAATACGACAACCTTCATCCCCGACCCGAACCTCGATGCGCGCCAGAAGTTCAGGGACGCAATCGGGGTTTCGTGCGCCAGCAACGCAAAAGAGCGAATAGTGCTGTCTTTCACGCCACAACAGGGAAACTACGTAAAGTCGCTGCCACTGCACAACTCGCAGCAGATACTCGTCGATGACGACAAGGAGCTGCGGGTTGTGTTGAACGTTGCGCCGAATTACGAGCTCAGCCAGCAGATCCTTATGCACGGCTCAACGGTAAAGGTCATCGAACCCGTCTGGCTGGTCAAGGAAATCAGAGACACCCTCGAAGAGGCGCTCGAGCAATACAAACAGGATTCTTAACTTTATCAGCGGCTGTACGGGCACAGAAAAACAAGGCTCACCTTTATTCTGTCCTTCATTTCGTTCAGTACCTGATGCGAATACATGAGCGAGCTCTCGCTGCCCAAAGCGGCCTGAAGAGGTGAAACGAGCCGGCTGAGATCGCAGGTTTTCATTTCAGGCCCGGAAGTGACATTCATCAGCGCAACAGAAACGCGAGACCTGTTAACCTTGAAAGTTCTGTCTGACAGCGCGGTTTCGACTACTTCGACGGCCATATTTTCTCCGGAACCCCGGCCGACAGCGATGCTGCCTTCGCAAAAACCACCGGCAAGATCGAGCAGATCAAATACCCCGATATCGATCAGGCCAGGCCTAAGGAGCTCGATAAAACAATTTATCGCTTCTGAAAAATAACTGTCGATAGAAGCAAAGGCGGCAAGCATCGGGGTTTCAGGCGGCAGCTCAGTAGTTGCATCGTTCTTGAACTCAAACAGTATATCAACGTATTTTTTGAGATTCTTGACGCTTTCGCGGGCTTTTCTGGCGCGACGGGGGCCTTCGAAACGAAAGGGTCTCGTCACGAAAGCCACGACCAGCGCGCCCATTTCATGCGCGATGCTGGCAATAACCGGAGTAGCGCCTGACCCGGTGCCGTTGCCAAGGGTTGCGGTTATCAGCACCATTTCAGCGCCTTCGAGGGCGGCGGCAATCTCAGCTTTTGCGGCGTTTGCCGCTTTTCTGGCAAGACCAGGGCGGCCGCCACTGCCAAATCCCATCAGACCGGGCATTTCTGCGCCCAGCAGAATTTTTATGCCTGCTTTCGATTCTCTGAGACTTTTTGCATCAGTGTTGGCAGCGATAAAATCAAGATTGGCAAGGTTCGACTGCATCAATCGATTAATCGAATTTTTGCCGCCACCACCAACGCCGATGACCTTGATCGATGGCATGAAGGCCTGTTCGGTTTCCTGCCCACCATGCCTGGTTCCGGTATAATTGACTGCTTTCATCGTTGCCTCCATATCTGACTTATCTGAAAGCGCCGGCGCACACTTTCCCGCCGAATTTTCCGCTTTCTCACGCCTTAATGATATCGCCCGACAACGACAAAGCATGTCGCAGCAATAAGAACATCTGGCGGGGTGGACAGAACGTAGTTTACTTTGTATATTGGGCTCTGCATTGTCATTGTGCTGGTCTTATACAAAAGCGCGTTGATTAGTTAAGCCAAAAGCTTCGGCCATCAGACGGGATGCTCGTTAATTTAACCGCAATATTCACCAGAGAATTTATATGAAAACAGAATTGAGTTTCGTCGAATACAGGCCGGCAGACGCAGAGAAGCTGGCGCAGTGGATTTCCCGCGAGGAATGGCCTTTTCACGGCTCGGATCGACCAAGTCACGAAAAAGTGCAGAAATGGATTGCCGACGGCGATTTCGAAGGCGAAGACAATAAAACGTTCTGGGTTTACTGCCCGGACATGAGCGAACCTGTCGGTCTGGTGGCACTGCACGAGCTTACCGACGATACGCCGATTTTTGATCTGCGGCTAAGGGCAGACCAGCGCAACCGCAGGCTGGGCCCGAAGATTGTAAACTGGCTGGCCGAATACGTTTTTACGCACACCGACAAGCTGCGCATCGAAGGGCACACGAGAGTCGACAACCTGTCGATGCGCAAGGTTTTTCGCGCCTGCGGCTGGGTAAAAGAGGCGCACTACCGAAAATGCTGGCCAGATTCAACAGGCGCGCGCTTCGACGCCATAACCTATGCCATCCTCAAAGAAGACTGGCAGAACGGCACAACGACACCGGTAAACTGGCACGACGAATAGCGCTATCTGGAGTAAAATCGATGACACATATCAGTCTGCATGAACGGGCACAGATTGAAGCATTCCTGAGGCAGAATCCGCATCTGCACCTGTATGAAATCGGCGAT
>CAZMWO010000365.1:3772-4157 GCA_964569565.1 uncultured bacterium
TCTGGCCGCACACGACCTGGTATGGCTCTGAAAGCGACCAAGGCTTTGACGCGATAGCGCTGCTTTACACCGGCTCGGCGTTGCCGACTCTGCTTGCGCTGGCAGATGATACTAACGCCACGGCCGCGCTGCTGCGTTCCATCATGCATATTCTTCCTGTGCGATTTTACGCGCATTTGAGCCCGGGCCTGGAAAGCATCTTGCACGAAGCTTACGATTCTGAGCCTGGTGGCGAGCACTTCAAGATGGCGCTGACTGATACGAAGCCACTGGCGGGAAAAGGCGATGCGCAGGTCGTGCGCCTCGGCGAGCCTGATCTTGCTGAAGTTACCGCTCTTTACGCAGAAAGCTACCCCGGAAACTGGTTCGACCCCAGAATGCTGGC
>CAZMWO010000366.1:0-3757 GCA_964569565.1 uncultured bacterium
CAGCATAAAGCGCAGATTTTATCTGCAGCAGATCCTGACAGGTCTCGATCTGAAATATATCGACGCCGGCAACCAGCAATGCCCGCATCTGTTCTTCATAAGCGGCAGCCATTTCGTCGAACGAAATATTACCAAGCGAAGGCAGCAATGAACCCGGCCCGATCGAGCCGGCGATGAGCCGGCGCGAGTTGCCGGCAAAACCTGATATCGCCTCTTTTGCCATTTCAACGGCCCGGCGGTTGATCTCTGCAACACGGCCTTCGAGGCCATATTCGCGCAGAGTGATGCGCGTACCGCCAAAGGTGTTGGTCTCGAGAACATGACAGCCAGCGTCGAGAAAGCCACGATGCACCTTGATTACCGCTTCGGGGCAGTATAGATTCAAGGCCTCGCTGCAACCATCATGACCACCAAAATCCTGCGATGTAAGGCCTTGTATCTGCAGATTGGTGCCCATGGCACCGTCGTATATCAGAACTTTTTCATCGAGCAGTTTTCTGAATTCCTCGACACTGATTGGCTGCATGCTTGTCTCCATCATCCGAGCACTTCTATAACTTTAAGAACACTTTCGACCCGGCCGAATGGCACGCTGACCTGCACTCCATCAACCAGTCCGCGCACATGCTCAAGAGCCTCGCGGGCAATGGCAATGCCTTCTTCTCGCTGCGCTTCGATCGTGTCAGCCTTGCGCATTCTTTTCAGAAGCGGTTCCGGCACCGACGCACCCGGCACTTCGTTGTTCATGAACTCGGCGTTTTTCAGACTGGCAAGCGGCCATATTCCAGCAAAAACCGGAATGCGCACATGGCTGATACGGTCGAGAAATCGCTCGAGCAGCTCGGTATCGAATACCGGCTGGGTTATGGCATATTCAGCGCCGGCATCGACCTTCCATTCAAAGCGGCTGACTTCGAGGTCAAGATCAATTGCACCCGGGTTGGCTCCCACGCCGCAGACAAAACCGGTTGGCTTGCCGATGGCATTGTTACCAAGGTCGCGACCGTGGTTGAGACGGTGAATAACGTTGACCAGACCGATCGAATCGATATCGAAAACAGCGGTTGCCTGCGGATAGTTGCCAACTTTGGGCGGGTCACCGGTGATTGCCAGAATATTACGCAGACCTATCGCGTAAGCGCCCAGAAGATCAGACTGGATGCCGAGAATATTGCGGTCACGACAACAATAATGCAGAATCGTTTCGATACCGACTTTCTCTTCGATCAATAGCGACATGGCGAGCGGGCTCAAACGTGCTGAAGCGCGCGGGCCATCGGGAATGTTGATCGCATCGATTCCAGCTTCTTTGAGCTGCTGCGCCCGCTGAATAACCTGCTCGGGGTCGCAGCCTTTGGGCGGTGTCAGCTCTGCTGTCACCACGAACTTTTTGTCGGCCAGCTTTTTGCCGAGCGCTGATTTTTGTGGCAGCGGAACGACGTCAACCTTTGTTTCAACGCTTTCGATCTGTCTGAACTTCTTCAAAACATCGCTTCTGCCGCCTGGAGAAAGAGCCTTAGCTGAATTGGCGACCCACTTGATATGTTCAGGTGTAGTGCCGCAGCAGCCGCCTACCATGCGAACTCCCAGCTGAAAAAAGCGTCGGGCATATTCACCAAAATATTCGGGATTGCACAGATAGATCATGCGGCCGTCGACTACCCTCGGCAGGCCGGCGTTGGGCTGTGCTATCAGGCCAAGCCTGGTAAGAGAATGCATCTTCTCGATGGCATCATACATTGTCTTGGGACCAACCGAGCAGTTAAGGCCGATAAAATCTGCACCCCAGCTCTCGAGCTTGGGCGTAAAAACATCGACAGTGGTTCCATACAGGGCGTTACCATCTTCATTGATGGTCATAGAAGCGATGATCGGCTTGTCAGTAAGCTTGCGCACCGCCTTGATCGCCTGGTGAATCTCGTTGATATCAAAAAATGTCTCGAGTATGAAAATATCGACACCGCCGGCGAGCAAACCACTTGCCTGCTCGGTAAAGGCTTCTTCTGCCTCTTCGACCGAAGTTTTTCCCCAAGGTTCGATACGTATGCCAAGAGGCCCGATTGAACCGGCGACCCAGGCGTTATTACCAGCGGCTTCACGAGCCAGTTTGGCGGCCTGAAAGTTGATGACTTCAAGCTTGTCGGCAAGTCCGTGCGGCTCGAGCTTGAAGCGGTTGGCACCAAAAGAATTGGTCTCGAGCACCATGGCCCCGGCAGCCAGATATTCCTGATGCACTTCCTGAATCAGAGCCGGCTGTGACAAATTTAGTTCGTCATATACCCGATTGATATAGACGCCCTTTTCATAAAGTCTGGTGCCCATGGCGCCATCGAAGATTACCAGATTTTTTTCAGCGAATTCACGAAAGTCCTGCAATTGCTTTTCCCCTGTGTTTAAATTCGGGCACAATAATGAGCCTTTTGCCCCGCGCTGTCAAGTGTTTATAGAAAGTAGAGCTCAGACTGCACCAATGGCTTCGGCCATCAGCCGGATTGAATATCAGCCATAATAAAAGAGCTGCCCGAAGGCAACTCTTTTATTGGAAAAACCGAGTTCTGGCTTATTTGTGCAGCTGGTTGGCAACTCGCGCTGCGGTGGCTTCTTTCAGAAGAGCCTGTGCAGCTTCGCCACCATTCTGGCTGACGCTGATAGCAAGAGACTTGAATTGACCTTCGTCGAGGCTGATAGAGCGTTCGACGATGGAACGGGCCAGCGGGGCGGCCAGCGGTGATACCGCCTGCATGCCGACGAGAGCTTTTTCTGCGTGCAGCGCAGATTCGTAAGCGCTGAAAGAAGAGGCCAGACCACTGTTCTGCAGTATCTTTTCGACGATCTTGTAGGAATCGATGAGGCCAGAACCGAATTTGCCGTCTTTGCCGGCTGCGCCAAGATCGAGAGCGGTTTCTTCAGCGATCAGGCGAACCTGGTCGATGGTGAGAGTCGGGTCAGCCTGATACATGAGAGCGGCAACACCGGCTACGTGCGGGCAGGCCATCGAGGTACCACTGTTGCTGACGAGGCCACCGCCGATTTTGCAGGAAATGATCTTGTCGCCGGGAGCGGCAACATCAGGCTTCATCAGAGGAACTTCATCCCAGGCAACCGGGCCCTGGCTGCTGAAATAAGCGAGAGCGTTGGTTGAAGTTGTAGCTGCAACAGCCCATGAATGTGGGAAAGCAGCTGGAGTTCCGACTTTGCCGCCCCACATACCATTGTTGCCTGCGGCGAATACCGGCAGAATTCCGGCAGCAACCCAGTTTTCAACGGCAACCCAGAAGGTTTTGCTGGTAGAGTCGTTTGAGCCCCATGAATTGTTGATGAGTTTTGGACCATCGTTGGTTTCGGCAATTCCATCGGGGTCAAGCATCCACTGCATACCGGCCAGAAGAACTTCCTCGGTGGTGCCGCCGCTGGTATCGAAAACGCGGCCGATGATCAGGCGGGCGCCCGGTGCAACACCGACGCCCTCGCTGCCGGCAACGGTTCCGGCTACGTGAGTGCCATGCCCCTGTGTGTCGGTAGGAGAGGCTGACTGGTCAACGGTGAAATCTTTGAATTTGAGGATTTTACCTTCGAAAGCGGGGTGTGAGCCATCGATACCGGTGTCGATAATACCGACAACAACGCCGGCGCCGTCGATTCTGAATTCCTGCCACACTTCAGGTGCGCGAACTTTCTGAACGCCCCACTGAATAACAGCTGGATCAGCTTTAACGGTTTTTTTATCAATATCTTTGTCGATAAAAACCTGGTATTT
>CAZMWO010000366.1:3767-4153 GCA_964569565.1 uncultured bacterium
TCAGCGACTGCCGGCAGTTTTGCGATGCGGGCAATTTCGTCTTCGCTGGCGTCAAGCGCGAATGCATTGGCGATCCAGAGAGGATTCATATTCGAACTGGCCGGTGACTTGATTACTTTGGTCACTGACTTGAGATTATTTCTCAGATTCTGCTGAAGAGCGCTGATTACCTGGTTGCGTGTTGCGCCCTGCAGTTTAACGTTGTCAGCTTTGAAGCGCACGATGTACCTTGCGGTTTCATCCTGGCTGGCCATGACTGCATGCCCGGCAAAAAGGGCAAAAACAAGAAAAACACAAAGAACCTGCAGACCTTTTCTCATACTCTTATGTACTCCTTACAAGGTTATTTTTTTATGCTAGCACATACCATTTGTCAAAAACAACAA
>CAZMWO010000367.1:0-3726 GCA_964569565.1 uncultured bacterium
TCCCGACATTCATCTCGGTCATACCGTGGTCATCCAGAAACTGCGCCAGTTTCAGATGCTTGGCCATCAGGTCGTATTTCTGATCGGCGACTTCACCGGCCGCATCGGTGACCCGACCGGCAAAAAAAAGACCCGTCCGGCTCTCTCTGAAGACGAAATAATGGCCAATGCCGAGACTTATAAAACCCAGATCGGCAAAATACTCGATCTCGACAAAATTCAGGTCGTGTTCAACTCCGACTGGCTTGGCAAAATGACTTTTGCCGATGTTCTCAAGCTTTGCGGCCAGTATACAGTTGCCCGCATGCTCGAACGCGACGATTTTTCGAACCGGTTCAAGAACCAGGTGCCGATAAGTGTCGTCGAATTCATGTACCCGCTGATGCAGGGCTATGACTCGGTCGCGCTCAAATCCGACATAGAACTCGGCGGTGTCGATCAGACCTTCAATCTGCTGGTCGGCCGCGAATTACAGCGCTCTTACGGGCAGGCGCCGCAGGTTACTCTGACCATGCCGATTCTCGAAGGTCTCGATGGCAAAGAGAAGATGTCAAAAAGCCTTGGCAACTATGTCGGAATCAACGAAGCCCCTGGCCAGATATATGGCAAGCTTATGTCGATACCCGACGAGCTGATGATGAAATATTATGAGCTGCTGACCAGTCTCGATCTGGCTGAGCTCAAGTCGATAAGAGACCGTATTTTACAGGAACCAAAGGCGATCAAGATGCGTCTTGCCCGCCAGATCACGGCGCAGTATCATGGCGAAGAAGCCGGTGCCGCTGCTGAAGCCGAATTCGAAAATATGTTCGGCAAAAGCGGCGATGGCATGCCTGACGAAATCGAAGAACTCGAACTGCCCGTTCCGACCGGAGGTCTGCCGCTCATGCGGCTCCTGACCCTTGGCGGTCTCGCCGAAAGTGGCGGCGAAGCAAGGCGTCTGCTGCAGCAGGGCGGGATCAAGATCGACCAGGAAAAAGTCACTGATGGTCAGAAGATGTTTACAGCCGGCTCTTCGTTTATCGTTCAGGCCGGCAAACGAAAATTCAAAAAACTTACTCTCAGGCCCGAATAAAGGTCTGACCGCATAGAACCAAGGAGACAATATGTCACAGATGATTCAGCTTAAGCTTCCTGATGGCAAAATTATTGAGCTGGAGTCAGGCGCAACCGTTCTGGATGCTGCCGCAAAAATCGGGCCCGGGCTGGCCAAAGCCGCTCTGGCCGGCAAGATCAACGGCGAGGTCACCGACCTGCGCACTCCCATAACCAGTTCGGCCGATCTCGAAATCGTTACTTCGAAGTCGCCTGAGGCCAGCGATGTCTGCCGCCATTCAATGGCACACATCATGGCAGAAGCAGTTCTCAAGATGTTCCCCGATGCGCAGTTCGGCATCGGTCCTGCTATTGAAACCGGTTTCTACTACGATTTCAAGCTGCCGCGTGCCTTAACCGTCGAAGATCTCGAAGCTATCGAAAAAGAGATGGAAGCGGGTATCAAGGCGAAATCGCCATTCATCCGAAAAGAGCTGAGCAAAGAAGAGGCGATAAAATACTTCAGCGAAACCAATCAGCCTTTTAAGGTTGAACTGATCAATGAACTCGGCGATCAGACGATTACGACCTTCTCGCATGGCGGGTTTACCGATCTCTGCCGCGGCCCGCACGTTCAGGATTCCGGCGCCGTCAAGCACTTCAAGCTGCTCAGCGTAGCCGGCGCCTACTGGCGCGGCGACGAAAAGAGACCGATGCTGCAGCGCGTCTACGGCACCGCTTTCAGCAGCAAAGAAGAACTCAAAGAGCATCTTGAACGCCTTGAAGAAGCGAAAAAGCGCGACCACCGCAAACTCGGCAAAGAACTCGACCTCTATTCAATTCACGAAGAGGTCGGGCCGGGCCTGGTATTCTGGCATCCAAAGGGAGCCCGAATCAGACATGTGATCGAAACATTCTGGAAAGAGCAGCATTATCGGCATGGTTACGATCTGATCAACACTCCCCACATCGGCCAGAAGTGGCTGTGGGAGACCAGCGGTCATCTCGATTTCTACAAGGAATCGATGTACAGCCCGATGCAGATCGACGAGGCCGACTACTTCATCAAGCCGATGAACTGCCCGTTCCATATCATGATCTATAAATCGCAGATGCGCTCATATCGTGATCTGCCTCTGCGCTGGGCCGAACTCGGCACTGTCTATCGCTACGAAAAAAGTGGTGTCTTGCATGGTCTGATGCGTGTGCGCGGTTTCACTCAGGATGACGCCCACATCATCTGCACGCCTGAGCAGATCGAAGATGAAATTCGTGAAGTGCTGCGCTTCAGTCTCGGCATCTGGAAAGCTTTTGAATTCAAGGAAGTCAAGGCATACCTCGCAACCCGCCCCGAGAAGGCGGTAGGCGAAGAATCGCGCTGGGCAACCGCCATTGATTCTTTGCGCAAAGCGGTTGCTGCCGAAGGTCTCGAGTGTGAAGTCGATGCCGGTGGCGGCGCCTTTTACGGGCCGAAAATCGACCTCAAGGTCAAGGATGCAATCGGCCGTGAATGGCAGGTTACCACGATACAGTTCGATTTCAATCTGCCCGAACGCTTTGACATGACCTATGTCGGTGCTGATGGTCAGCGCCATCGCCCCTATATGGTTCACCGCGCCCTGCTTGGTTCGATAGAACGCTTCTTCGGGGTTCTGATCGAGCACCACAGTGGGGCCATGCCGCTCTGGCTGTCCCCGGTGCAGGCCGTAGTCATACCAGTTACCGAAAAACATCATGATTACGCGCGTAAGGTTATTGACAGCATGAAACGGCATGATATCCGTGTCGAACTCGACGATCGCAATGATAAGATCGGGTATCGCATTCGCAACGCGCAGATGCAGAAGGTTCCCTTTATGCTGATTCTCGGCGACAACGAGGCAGACGAAGGCAAGGTCACCGTTCGCCTGCGCAATGGCGAGAATCTGACCGGAATTGCCCTCGAAGATTTCATCAGGGAGCAGGAATGGAAAAAACTGTCAATCTGAGTTTAAGAGACGTTGGCGATCTGATTTTTCGCATAACGCAGCGTTATCTTTTCCGCAAAAACGAGGACCTTGGCCTGGATGTAACGCTTCAGGCCAGTTCTCTGCAGGAAACCATGATACTGCGCCTGCTCGATGAAACGCGTCTTCTGGTCAAGACTTTTCCGCACAAAAATTTCTCAAACGAACTGGTTTATCGCATCGAGGTTTACAAAACACGCGAAGGTGATATGCGCGGCAACAAGATCGCATTTCTTGAAGCCTCGCAGCACGATGGCGCTGTCGACGAGATTCATCGTTTCGTTCAGAGCTACCTGGCGCAGCTTGGTTTCTAACATTCAACTGAGGAGGGTTTATATGCAGGCAGTAGTCGATTCAAGGCACGGTGATTATTTCCGCTGTCTTCTCGAAAATGGTGATGTCATCAATGTTTACAAGAATGAATTGAGCGACGAAATCGGTATCGGTGATATCGTAAAAGTCACTCTGGTCAAGGACAACGAAGCCAGCGCCAGACAGCGGGAGCTGATGAAATAGTTCTTTTCGGGAGGACATTTTGCTAAAGAGGATCGCTCTTCTGTGTCTGTTTGTGCTCTGGTTCAAGAAAACCAAGTTAGGACAGGACATGCGTGCGGTAGGACAGGATATGGAGGTTGCACGGGCAGCAGGCATCAGGGTTGAGCATACCCGCATCATCTCGATCATC
>CAZMWO010000367.1:3736-4145 GCA_964569565.1 uncultured bacterium
GTCTGTTGTGCTTTGCGCTTTTTCCGGCGGCGCAGGGCTCTGAAGACGACGCATTGCAGCTCAAAAAAATGAAGCTGCTGCTTCAAAAAGCCCAGAGAGCTGAGCAGAAGGGCGAAGTCGAAGACGCAGTCGCTCTCTACGAAGAAGCTTATAACACTTACCCCAAAAACTATACGCCACTGTTGCTCTGGGGTAAGGCTCTGGTAAAGGTCGGCATGTATGACCGGGCAGAGGAGCTGCTTGCCAAGATCCCTGTCGATAGCGCAAACCTGCCTGAAGCAGGTCAGTCAGAGGTTCACCTGCTCATGGGCAGGATCGCGATGGCCCGCGGTTCGGTAGAAGATGCAGCCTCTGCTTATTCGCGCTCTTTAAAGGCATCTGATAAGAACGATGTCGCCAGGGTTCGTCT
>CAZMWO010000368.1:0-3526 GCA_964569565.1 uncultured bacterium
TGCAGGTTTAATGATGTTGACTCTGGCATTGGAGGCCGGTGCAGCAATCTATTCTTACCGTGATGAGCATGGTCGTCTGTTTCTGACCGACAGCCCGCCCAATCGCAATTACAAGATTGTTGTGACCAGCCGTAAAGAGCGGGAAGGCCCGGATTCACCGACTCAGACGACTTTTGCCGTGAGCGCCCAGGCATCGGCGCAAAAATTCATGCTGCCGAACGACGAGACCTTCAGCAAATACATCAACGAGGCGGCGAGCACGCATGAGCTTGACCCGTATCTGATCAAATCGGTTATCAAAGTAGAATCTGATTTTGACCCGACCGTACGGTCTTCGAAAGGCGCTCAGGGCCTGATGCAACTCATTCCGTCGACCGCCCGCCTGGTAGGCTGTTCTGATGCCTACGATCCGCGACAGAATATACTTGGCGGCGCCAACTATCTGAGAATGATGCTCAAGCGCTTCGACGGCAGACTCGACTATGCTCTGGCCGCTTATAATGCCGGGCCGGGCAATGTCGAAAAATATCAGGGAATTCCACCTTTCCGTGAGACACAGAACTACGTGCGTAAGGTAAAGCACTACTACAAGCAGTATGCCGCTAATCCGCTTCTGGCAAAGGCTGAAGTCCGTAAGGCCGGCAAAAAGGCACGGGTGATTCCGGTCGTGCACAGTGATCTGTCCAAGCGTCTCGCCAAAGCCTACGAGCGTTTCAACAGCAGTGATATCGAAGGGGCAACCGAAGCCTACCGTCAGATACTCAACATCTACCCGACAAACACTCAGGCACTTTACAACCTTGCCTGTCTGCTCGATATGGAGCGCTGCTACGAAGAAGCGATTGACGTTTATACCGCGGCTCTCAAGCAGGATCCTTATCTCGACAAGGCTTTGTATAATCTCGCGGTTATCTATGAGCGTCTTGGCATGCACAAAGAAGCTATTGACACCTGGAAACATTACGTAACCGTGGCCAAGGATGAAGAAAAGATCGTCATGGCCGAACGTTTCATGCGTGAATTGCGCGATTACGCAGCGCTGAACTGATTGGAAGGATAAATGTCGGAAACCAGCTCCAGATCGATATTCGAGAAGCTGATATATCTGGGAATCGCCACATTCTTTCTGTGGCCTTTTGTTCAGCTGTGGTCGATCAAGGCGATTCCGGTTTTCGACACAGATACGCACCTGCGGGCTTCCGTTGCTCTGGAAAACCTTATGGAAGAAGCCCTGTCACGCCCATACGAGCGTATCAGCCCGCGCAGTTCATTCAAGCCGGTGAAAGGCTGCGAAGATATCGGACTGCAGGGCCGGATCGAGATGTTTCCACATCCTGACATGTCTGCCAATGTAATGATCAGGGCCACGGTGCGCTGGGGAATGTTTCCTCTCAGCAAGAGTCTCAGTCTTGAATATCTGAGAGCGAGGACCAGACCATGAGATCGAAACGATCGGGCTTGACCGTCTGGGAAATCGTGTTGTTCACCGTATTTCTTGCAGTTGCCGGCGGCGCTTCGGTTTTTTTCTTCTTTCTCAATTCTGAAGACGTTCAATATGCGCAGCGAAAGTATGAATGGGCGCAGCAGATCAACCGTGTTCTCGATGCAATCTGTCTTGAAATCTCCAATTCAGCCCAGTTTGAACATCCCTTCAATGGTAGCTCGCGCGAGTGCTTCATTCGGGCCGCCGTTGACTCAGGCACTCTTCTGCCCGACGAAAGCCGCGAAGGTTTTGCCTTTTCAGATAGCAATCTTGTCTATGTTTCGCGAACCGGCGATTCTACCAGCAATCTGCGCCGTCTTGGCAGTTTTGAGAATCCGCTGGTAAGGAATTGCCGTGAAGGAAGGTTTACCCGTATCAGTTCCGATCTTCTTGAAATAAGATTCATCGCACAGGCTCCCGGCGCCTTTGGTGACAGCCGTGAATTTTTGCGACGGATCAATCTGAGAAACCGATGAGCAGAGTTCCAGACGAAAAGCAATCTTTGATTCCGTTGATAGTGATGATATGTTTCACGCTGTCACTTGTTCTGGCCCTGTTTTACAGGGTATATCAGGCCGACCGCGATCTCGGACTGATGCGCGTCGCCGGGCGGCAGGCCCGGTTGGCCGCTGAATCAGGCGTGAACTACGCAGTCGAAAGAATGCGGGCCGCTGTAACTGCCTCTGACCGTTCGGCCGACCCGGCCGCGCTGACCTCGTTGTTTTTTTCGGAGAATATTGAGGGCACTGAATGGCTTAAATTCGGCCAGAAGAGCATGGCTGCATTTCGCGTCATCTCTATCCGCAGAATGGGGGAAGAGGACGTCGCAAGAACCACACTGCTCGACGAAAGCCTGCAGTATCAGGTTATTGCAGAAGGCCGCTGTGGCGGTTTCCATTATTCAACGGCTGCGGTAGTCCAATTCTACGATCTGGCCAGAACTTTTGCAGTTGCGGGCAGTCTCGATGAATACTATTATGGCATACCCGTTCAACCATGGGTTGAGCGCTCAGGTGGGCTGGAGGAGTTCGTCGAAGCCAATTCAGAGCTGTTCGACAGCGGTCGTCTCACCAGACTGGGGGCTTGCCATGACCCGACTCTGCTGCATCAGCTTTATAAGCCTGAGGGCGAAGATCCTTTCAAGCCGATCGGAGGCACCCACCAGCTTTCTGCCAATTACGGCAGGGTTTACGCCCGTGCCGGCGATTCGCCCTGTATTGGCCCGCTTTATTGCGAAAGCCCTGTGGTTGTTGATACTCATAATTTTTTTGGACCGGTTCAGACGGCTCTATATTTTTATCGCCGGGGAACCAGTCAGCCGCGTATCAGTCTTGGCAATACAGCGGTGGCGATGAACTCAAGTCTGCGCATGCAGCATGCGGTAGACAGTCTTGAGGGCCGCAATCCCGGCGACATCCTTATCGACCGTGACTCTGATTATTATCGTGCCTACGTGCCGCCCTGGCGGCCTGATTTCAATGCCTTGCGCGAGATCAGCCGCGAGCGCGGCATCTATATTGACGCTGATGGACGCGGCTTTATCAGTAATGCCGCGATCGATGTCGACTATCATCCCGGCGAAGCCCAGCTCTATTCAGACAGTTATCGCGGCCCGAATTCGGTGCGTCTCGAACAGGATGAATTCAAGAAAAAGTATATCGTTCTGTCATCAGAAAACAATTTTGCCGGCTACAACAATATCAGTGGCGAGAATCTGCGCGGAGCGCGCATAATTTTTTCAGAGCGTTCGATCTACCTGCGTGGTGATATCGGCACTGATCTGGTCGTGGTTACTCCCGGCCATATCTTCATTACCGGCCCGACCAATATCGATTCGACCATGAATCTGCTTCTGGTCGCCGGCGAAGGCACAGCCTTGTCTACCGTCGATCTCGAACGCTATATTAAAGAGAACAGTGCCAACGAAGAATTTGTCGATGCCGCCCGCGAATGGCAGATTCGTGCTGCTGTTTATAAGCCCGGCGCCGGCGTTTATACCAGCACTTCACGGCCGCAGAAGGGTGCGCCGGTTAACTTCCGTCG
>CAZMWO010000368.1:3536-4106 GCA_964569565.1 uncultured bacterium
TCGGGGCGCAGCCTGAAAATTCATATACATGGCGCCTGCATCGGTGGCAATCTGCAACGCTGGATCGACAACACCGAAGAAAACAGCCTTAATATCACTCATAATCCGCAGGCAGTTGAACGACTCATGGTCAGACCTCTATCGATAAATGTCCTGCGGCAGCGCACCCGGCCGGATCTTTAAATCATGGAATATCTTGTCAGGAATCTTGCCCGGATCAGGGATAAAATATCGAAGGCCGAACAGCGCGCCGGCCGACCCGCCGGTTCCGTTCAGCTGTGTGCAGTTTCTAAAACTGTCGATCATACTGTTATTGCTGCCATGCATGCCTGCGGGCAGAATATTTTCGGCGAAAACCGGCCGCAGTCGCTGCGCGATAAGTCGACACTGCTTGCTGATACCGGGTTGAGCTGGCATTTTATCGGTAATTTACAGACGAACAAGATCAAGTATGTCTACCCGGTAGCCGAACTGGTTCACTCGATCGACCGGCGCGAACTGCTCGAGCAGTTTGCAGCCTGGCATGAGAAGACCGGCAGGCTCTGCCCGGCGCTGCTTGAAGTTCATATT
>CAZMWO010000369.1:0-4106 GCA_964569565.1 uncultured bacterium
AGAACCTGAGCGTTGAAGTTGTCGACGCAGGACCTGCGGGAATCATTCGTGACATGTTCGATGCCGATGGCCAGATCGATCTCGACAAAGATCTGCCGGCAATCGAGTCTGGTCTGAAAAACATCAGATCTGGCATCGCCACCACCATCGGTGACCTAGGCATAACCCCGGGCACCTTCTTTATCGAACGGGCCGGCACAGGTTCGTCGGAGGAATTCGATATAACCGGCCTGCCCCCGGAAACCAGTGTTGCAGAACTTATAAAACTTCTCAATGATGATATAGATACCCGCGGCAGTCTGGTAAAAGGTGGAACTCCTACCGGCAATCCGGCTGACCGCCTGGTTGAATTTCGTTTCGACGAGGGCAGCGGCAGGCTGCAGATGGTAAACACTGATTCAGCTGACGGCAACTTTTTCAGTGTTACCGATAACTCTTCTGACTTTACCGAAAAACTTTTCGGGGCGATGATGAAGGTTTCTGCTCTTGACAAGGGCGAAAAGCTCTCCAACGAAACCTTTGCCCAGAACATTACCGCCGGAACCTTCACTGTCGATGGCGTTCAGATCAATGTTAATCCTTCCAATGATACGCTGCAGGGCGTTTTGTCGCGTATCACTTCGATGACCAACCTCAATGCCACCTACGATTCAGCAACTGATCTGATTTCGCTGACCCGCAAAGATGGCAGCACTGCCCCGATCGGAATAGGCTCTTCTACCGACACCAGTAACTTTCTCAGCGTGACCGGTCTGGTGGCCGGCAGCCAGGCTTCTGCTGCGCACCTGGCCAGTTCTGGCAATCTCGGTGTGTCGCTGGCAGACTCGCGCAATGATGATGGTCTTCATGATATCGATGATTTATTTTCCGTTGGAGCCGGAACTTTGCGCGTGCTGGTAAACGGGCAGGCAACCGATATCAACTATGATGGCAGTGAAACTCTCAGCGAGATCGTCGAAAAAATAGCAGCTGTCAACGGTATCGACAAGGCTTATTATGACGCCTCTACCGGGAAAATCAACGTTACCAGCAAAGACAAGGGCACTGATACCTCTCTTGAAATCAAAGACATGGGCGTCGGGACTCTGGGCAGCGCCCTGGGCCTCACTGACGGACCGGTAAATGGTCTTGATACTGGTTCGAGTATTGTCAGCGCCCGTCCGGTATCAGATGTCAAAACTTCGACTCCTTTCGCCAGCGCCGGGTTTGCCAGTGCAGTCACTGCCGGCAGTTTCAGCATCAATGGTGTGAAATTCTCGATAAACAGCACTTCGAGCATGAGTCTCGACCAGGTCATCAGTGCCATCAACAACAACAGTCAGGCCGGGGTCAAGGCTCATTACGACAAGACAAACGGTAAGTTCGTGCTTACTTCAACCGAAACCGGCAATCGCGCAATCGCGTTGGGCTCGCCGACCGACACCAGCAATTTCCTTTCGGCCATGGGCCTTCAGGGCGCTGCGCAGAACGTCGGCAAAAACGCAGTTTACAGTATCGACGGCGTGTTTGGTGGCGCCGATCAGGTCAGTCAGACGAATACGATCAGTGATGTGGTCGAAGGTGTCACCTTCAATATATACGATGTGACCGGTGCAAGTGGCAGTGTGATCAATGTGGAAGCAGATACCGAAGTAGGGATGAAAGCTATTACAGACTTCATCGATGCCTACAATGAAATAACCCAGACTGTCTATGGAAAACTGACAGAAGAGCGCAACTGGTCGCTTACCGCGCTAACCGATGAAGAGAAGAGTGCGCTCTCGGATGCAGATCTTGCGGCTTATGAAGATGCCTTCAAAACCGGCCTGCTTTCGGGTGACAGCACCCTGCGCAGTGTCAGGTCGCAGATGCGTATGGTCATGTCTTCGATTGTTCCTGGAGTCGACAGCCTGTTCAACAGTCTTTCAGACATCGGCATCACCACCGGCGCGGTCGGCTCAAACTACAAGGATACCATGGTTGGGACTCTTTCCATCTCCAGTAAGGAGAACCTGGAAGCCGCTCTCAAGGCCAATCCTGACAAGATTGCTTCTCTGTTCAATCAGGATTCTACCGACATTAACAAAAGAGGCATCGCCCGCCGTCTCAAAGATGTTCTCAACGAATTCACCAGATCAGATGGTATGCTGACCAAGCGTGTTGGCCGTTCTGGCGTCGCCAGTTCGAACAGCGAGATGGACAAGCAGATATCTCTTATCAACAGTCAGATAGCCAAACAGGAAGAGCGTCTGGCTTCGCGGGAAGAGGCTCTTCTCAAGCAGTTCTCTACTCTGGAAAGCGCACTCAGCAACTATCAGTCTCAGGCGACGGCGTTTTCAAACCAGCTTGCTCAGCTGACCGGAAACAAGTAATCTAATTAAAACCAAATCAACGAAGGTGTAACTTTGGAAATACTGCTGAATGACAACAGGCTTGATATCGAGGGCATCAACCCGGAAGTGACTGTGCTGGAGCTTTTAACGACAGTCGAGGAATCCCTCAAGGGAACTCAGGCCACGGTAATCGAAATCATTCTTGACGAAAAAAGTTATTCAGCCGACGATGTTTCTGAAATCTCGGCGCTCAAAGTGATGGATTACCGGAAGATCGAATTGTACACAGCCACTGCCCAGGAAATGGTTCGTGCCGCTTTTGCCGATGGCGATGCGGGGCTGCAGCATCTTGAGGAACTGGCAGTAGAAGTTGCCTCAGAATTGCGTATTGGCAAGGTTAAAGAGGGCATGGAAGGTTATCTTGAGTTTGTTGACGGAATCGAATGGCTGGTCACCATGCTGAAAAATGCCGATCTTGCTTTTGCATCGAACATGGCTGAATCATCTCTGGAAAGCGACCGGCAGAGCCTGGTGCAAAGACTTGGCGAGCAGATGAATCAGGCGCAGATGGTTCAGGAAGCCCAGGACTGGGTTGGGCTTGCCGATATTCTCGAATACGAATTTCCTGAAATTTTGCAGGACAGCAAGGGTTTGATTAAAAGCATTCTCGCTGCCTGACAGGAGTTCTCATGAGCGAAACGTTCAACCGTAATCTTTCGGTTTTAAAGCGTCACCCGGCGGCATTTCAGCTGACCAAGGGGTACGCGTCGCGTTTCGCGCCCGAAAAATACCGCATCGAAAGAGCCCGAAACGGTCAGCCCACGCTGATCCTGCACGAAGACGCCGCGCTTCCGCTGGCGTTTCACAGTCGCTATGATCCTCAGTCAGAAGCGACAAAGCAGGTGGCCGCCAACTATGACGGGCAGAGTCATATTCTGCTGCTTGGTTTCGGTCTTGGTTACATGGCCGAAGAGATTCTGCAGCAGCTGAAGCTGTCTGTCGGCGGACCGCAGCTTTTCGTGGTCGAGCCTGATCCTGCGGTATTCGTCGCAGCCATGCATGCCCGCGATCTCAGCCGTTTGTTGGCCGATGCCCGGGTTGCTCTCTGCATCGGCATGAGCCCCGACGAAATCGGCGATTTCTGGAATGCCAGCCTTGACTGGACAGTTCTCGAACGTCTTGCAATAATCGATCATCCACCGGCAAAGAGCCGTTTTAAAGCTTATTTTGAGCGTGTTGTCGAGAAGATCAGATATCTGTGCAACCGTTCCAAGGGTAACCTGGTGACGCTTATGCACTCGGGCTTCGAGTTTCATTCCAATTATTTCGCGAATCTGGCGGCCGGTTTTGAGCTGCCAGGTGTCGAAAGGCTTTTCGGCCGGTTCAGGAATGTTCCTGCCATAGTGGTTGCGGCAGGCCCTTCGCTCGATCGCAATATGCATCATCTCAAAGAAATAAAGGGAAAATTTCCGATTGTGGCTGTTGATACGGCCTTGCGTCAGCTGGTTGCCAACGGAATCAGGCCGGATATTGTCTGTGCCGCCGACCCATCTTACGAAAACTCACTGGATTTTGTCGGAGTCGAGAATGAGACCGATGTGATTCTGGCGATCGAGCCGATGACACACCCTGATATTTTCGAGAGCTTCAAAGGTTCGAAAATGCTGATGACATTTGGTGGCGGTCTGCACCCGGTGTTTAAAGATCTGCGCGAGTCGGTCGGTACATTGGTCTGCTGGGGTTCCATTGCGACGACCGTGTTCGATCTGGTGCGCAATCTGGGCGCTGATCCGA
>CAZMWO010000370.1:0-4103 GCA_964569565.1 uncultured bacterium
GTCTATCGGGCAATCGCTGCCGGTTTCGATGGCATTGACAAACTCGGCAACGCACTTCTCCTGGCCTTTGTCCTGCGCCCAGAGTGACTGGTTTTTTGCGCCGGGCCAGCCGAAAAAGTTCAGGCTCTTGAAGTTGTCGAGCTGCGCAATGCGGCCGTTTGAGAAGATTTCGATGCGCTCTTTTGGAAAGTCTTTGCAGCCATTGGCGAAGTAATGAACGGTGCCGAGCGAGCCGTCGCGGCAGGCCAGCGTCAGGCTGAGCGTGTCGGGCGACAGATCGGGCGTCTGCGGGTTAGCCATGCTCGTCGTTTGAACCGAGACAATCGGACTGCCGGTTAAGAATCTTATGAGATCGATAAAATGGCAGCCTTCGCCGATCAGGCGTCCGCCGCCGCTTGCGAAGTCCTGCGTCCAGTGATCTGCCGGAATCCTGCCGGCATTTACCGTTACAATTATGCTGCAGGGAGCATTGCCGCCACTCATCTGCTGGCGACAAGTCTGTGTCAGCGGCGAAAAACGACGGTTGAAACCGACCATAAGACGCACCGGATGGTCTTTGCGGGCTTCATGGTATGCCTGTTCGATCTGCGCCAGTTCTTCAAAGTTAAGGCAGAGAGGCTTTTCGACAAAAACGTTTTTGCCTTTTTTAAGTGCTTCGCAGACAAAATGAGCGTGTGAACCGTGACGTGTGCTGATAACGACAGTGTTGATCTGTGGGTCGTTGAAGATCATCGAACTGTCGGTTGTGCTTATGCTGAAGCCGTTTTTGCTGCCGATATGAGTGCCGGAAACGCCGCCAGAACTGGCAATGGTCTTGAGCACCGCACTGGTCTTCGCAAAGGCGGGTATGAGCATGCCGCCGGCGTAATTGCCGGCGCCGATCAATCCGACTACCGGTTTTTGCGGGTGCGCATCGAGCCTGTGATGAGACTTTTTGATCTCGACCAATTTTCTCGTTGCATCGGCGCTTTCGTCGTAGGTGAGCACAAGCCCGAGCACGTTTTTTGCTTCAGATACCAGTTTGTAAGCGCGCTGCGCATCGTCGAAGTCGATTTCATGGCTGACCAGTTCTGTTGTTCTGAGCCTGCCGGCGGCCATAAGATCGAGAATTGCCGTAAAATTTCGTTGTTCTGTCCAACGCACGAAGCCGATCGGGTAATCGAGCCCCTTTTCTTCATAGGCGCTGTCGTATCTGCCAGGCCCGTAGGAGCACGAAACCTGAAAGCTTATTTCCTTTTTGTAGAAATCGTCGCGTGAAATATTGAGACCGCTGACCCCGACGAGCACGACGCGGCCGCGTTTGCGGCACATCTGCGGCGCCTGCTGAATCGGATCGTTGCTGGTGGTGGCCGCCGTTATCAGAACCGCATCGACACCATTGCCGTGCGAAAAATTCATGGCAAGCTCTACCGGATCGCTGCCCTGCGACAGGTCGAAAGCTTCTACGCCATAACTGCGCGCCAGTTCGACTTTTTGATGGTCGAAATCGAAACCGATAACGCGGCAGCCGTTTGCCTGTAGAATCTGGCAAGATAACAGCCCGATCAGACCCAGGCCAAGAACCGCAACGCTTTCGCCGAGAGTCGGATCGATGAGGCGTATGCCCTGCAGGCCGATGGCGGCTACGACTGTGAAGCTGGCGCTGGTAGAGCTGACATTGTCGGGTATTTTGGCGCAGAGATGCTGGCTGACGCAGACAAACTCGGCGTGGTTGCCGTTCGAGACCACCCGGTCGCCAACTTTGAAGCCGAATACGCCATCGCCAACCGCTATTACCTTGCCGGCATTCGAATAACCGAGCGTCAGAGGCTGGTCCAGCTTGTTGAATACGGCGTTTACCGTCGGCATCAGACCGTCGGTTTTAACTTTCTGCAATACCTGCTTTACTTTGTCTGGCTGCTGGCGGGCTTTATCGACCCAGCCGGCTTTGCCGAAATTGAGCAGCATGCGCTCGGTTCCGAGAGAGATCAGTGACCGGCGCGTCTGTATCAGCAGGGCACCCGGCCTTACACGTGGCACCGGCACCTCGGCCAGTTCTATTTCACCTGTTTTGAGGCTTTGCAGTATCTGTCGCATGTTTTACTCCAGTGCAGGCATTGATTCTTACGTATCTTATCCAATCAGGTTGCCGAGTCCGAGAAACTCGAGGCCACGACCAAAATCACGCTTGAGCAGGGCGGGGTCATACATATAAGCGCGCCGGCGAGCAAACCCACGTCTGATCAAATTGAACAGGTTTGAGTTGTGGCGGTGAAATTTTTGTGAAGCTGTTTCTGACAACTCCTGAAATTTTTTGTGGTCAATGCTCAATACCCGCCGCTCAGGATTCTTGAAGAACAGGTCTTTGGGGTTGGTGTTGAGAAAGTGCTCGAGCGGTGGCTGTGGGTCGAGCAGGCCCATTTCGACACCCTGTCTGAACAGTTTGGTGCCCGGAAACGGGTTGTAAACACCGAGCCCTGCGTAATACGGCTTGGCACGGCGCAGAAAGGCGATCGTCTTTTCAATATCTTCTTCTGTTTCAGTCGGCAGGCCGATCATAAAATAACCGGTCCAGAAAATATGATGCCGGTTGAGCAGTTCGGCTGCCTTGAGAATCTGTTCGTGCGTGATGTCTTTGTCGGTTTCTTTCAATATACTGGCAGAACCCGATTCGATACCAACGCTGAGCTGGGCAAGGCCGGCATCTTTCATGGTGGCGAGCAGTTCGTCGTCAAGCAGATCGACACGGGTTGTGCAGTTGAAGGTAATCTTGAACGGCAGCTTCTTGAACGCTTTACACAGGCTGAAAACATGGCTGCGGCGAACGGTGAAAGAGTCGTCCTTGAGAGAGAACTGCGTGGTGCCAAATTCACGGTGAACCTGCTCGATTTCTTCGATAACTGATTCTACTGATCTGAAGCGCACGCGGCGTTCCCACATGTGAAAGCAGTAGCTGCAGCGAAACGGGCACCCACGTGAAGTCAGCATGATACCCATGTCTTCCGACGAATAATGTTCGGGGTTGAGCAGCGCACTGCGGTCTGGCAGCGGTAAGCCGTCGAGGTTCTGAGTAAAAGGTGCGTCGGGGTTATGAACTATCTTACCGGCATTTTTCCAGGTCAGGCTGCCTACTTTACTGAGGTCGTCGCTATTTTCGATCGCTTTAAGCAGCGCCGGCAGGGTTTCGTCACTTTCACCACGTAGCACAAAATCAACTTCAGGAATGCTGGCGGTCAGTTCCGGCATGGTCGAGGCGTGCGCGCCGCCGACAATAATCGGCACCTGTGGCAGTATTTCGCGGCAGAAGCGGGCAGTCTGAATGACCGAGCCGAATTTGGTGGTCAATGCGGTGATTCCGATAAAATCAGGACTCTGTTCGACTACAAGACGGCGCATGAGTTGCCATGTCGGGTGGGATGGGTCGTTGATGGCAGTGATGTAGTTGCTGTAGTGCTCATATTCGCGCGAATAGTTCAGTGAGCCCTCTTTGGGCTCAGCTGCATCCATATCGAGAATGCTGCACTCGTAGCCGGCCTTTTTGGCGGCGCCGGCGAGATATGTGAGTCCGAGCGGAAAATACAGGCTGAATATGCCGGCAAAGCTTTTAAATGGAGGATCGATAAGGAGTAGTTTCATTTTTTTACCATATTCCACATGTGTCGATGACGATTTTGGGTTTGAGCAGTTCGCGGTCGATTTTTTTGAACTGCTGGTGGGCAACAAGCAGCACGAGGATATCGGCTTGTTTGAGTGTTGACTCGAGGTCGCACAGCTCAAAGTCAGGGTGTTCGCTGCAGTATGGTTCGCAGACCATCAGCTGACCGGCGTTTTTGTGCTTGAGCTCATGCGCGATTTCGATTGCCGGAGACTCGCGCATATCGTCGATATCTGGTTTGTATGCCAGGCCAAGAACGCCGATAACCGGGTTTTTAAAACGCTCTGCCGCCTGCGTGACTTTTTTAACCACGAATTCTGGTTTGCCATCGTTTACTTCGCGGGCGGTTCTGATCAGGCGTGCTGTCTGCGGGCAGGTATCGACGATAAACCATGGATCGACGGCATTGCAGTGCCCACCGACACCGGGGCCCGGTCGCAGTATTTTGACGCGCGGATGCAGGTTGGCA
>CAZMWO010000371.1:0-4090 GCA_964569565.1 uncultured bacterium
TGGCAGCGGTCGCAGCTAATGTCAGGGCAAACAGTATTATCAGCACAGTCATTTTATGTGTGACGTTCATTTTGGGCTCCTTTTTAAAATTGGCTGACAAAGGGGTCTTCGCTGGTATCTTCCGGCGGTTCATCGAAAACCGGGCCTTCAGACAGCCAGTTTTCATCAGCGCTCCGGTCACGCGGAGTGTATGCCCCTGTTAATTCGAGGCGGGTTGCGGCGGGCTGGTCAAATTCAGCCAGAACCGCGCCGGGAGTGGTTGTTAACAGCGCATGACTGCTGATCGATATCTGGTTTTCTGACTGCGCGGCCTGTATAAGCCATTTCAGACTGATATTGCCATTAACATCGGGGTTCCCGGGTATAATGGCGATTCCGCTGCGGGTGTCGGCTTTCGTAAAGTTGCGCCTGATCTGACGGGCCGCTGGCACTTCGATCTCTTCATTGAAAGCAATGCCGCCTGAATTCAGATTGATCTGAAGCTTGACCATGTCGGGCTGCTCATCTGCCAGCCTGACATAGTTGGCTATGGCATCGATGACGCGGCTGTTGCCACTGGTTATCAGGGTGTTGCTGTAAGTGTCGTGCGCGACTTTAACCTGGTCGCCCAGATTGAGACGGCTCAGCATTTTTTTGATATCGGCAACTCTGTCAGCCGCCACCGAATGATTGAACCTGCGCACCGAATATAGATTGCTGTCAATTGCGTCGCGCATGTTTTTTGCGCCAACCAGCCAGGTGTTGCCGATTCGCCGCACTTTTAACGCTTTTACCCTGGCAACCAGATTGAATTCTTCCTCAAAATATGGCTTTTCGCCAAAGCGAAAGATCGAGAGGGTTCCTGCAACTTCGCTGCCGCAGACGATGTTCGTGCCGTTCTGCCGTGCAATTCTTGCCAGAACTTCGCCGGTCGCCTTATTCAGCTCGACTACCGGCGCTGCATCAGCGTTTTCTTCATCTTCCACATCTGCCTCTTCGTCAGAGTCATCGGCGATGATGATTTCGTCGTCGTCATCTTCCTGCGATGGCATGCTGACCTTGATTAACTCAGCCGGCAGCTGTTCTGCCCGCACGCTGAGGTTGTAGATATCGTTTTTAAGTGTGACGACAGATTCTTTTGCCGTCTTGCTTTGCAGATCGAGATCGTGATTCACATTGAGCACGGCAGAGGGGTCGGCGGAACTGGCAAATGCGGCCACGAGCCTTGCCTGATCTCTGCCTGAAAGGCTGATGGTAAATGTAGCCAGCAATGCGTCTGGCCTGGTGGCAGACTGGAAGAACAAGCTGGCTGGCATGTCGTTGACGCAGACAAAAGCAAAGCGGCTTTTTGTCTCAGAATCGGCGGCGGCCAGCTGTAGATATACACGCGACTGCGACTGTTCTAAGGATAGCTGGTCGATAAGTCTTTCCGCTTCAGCGAGTTCGTCAGGAAAGCCCGACAGAAAAATACTGTGAGCTTCATGCGCCACATGACAGTTAACCGATTTCGGCAATATGCTGCGAATTTTATCAGCAGTGCAGCTTACGGGAAATCTTGAGAAATCAACAGCTGTGATTTTGAGCCCCTGCTGCTCGATATAGCGCTCACGCGATATTATCGCCATACTGTCACCCATGGTCAGAGCAAGCAGGCCATGTGTTTCTGCCAGTCTGGTAAGAGTCAGGGCGGGGTCTTCTGCATCAGAGGCTGTAAAAGATGCAATTTTGACGTCAGGGGCGTCGGCAAAGATGTTAAAACTGCCTTTTCTGGCCAGTTCCTCTAAGACGGCAAAAAGCTGACGACCCGAATAATCAGAAGCCTCCACGGTTTGCACGGTAAATAAAAAAAACAGGGAGGCCAGCAGAAAAATCACCATTCGCTGCAGTTGCATAGGGATCCTTTCACAACGGAATCAATATGACGATCTTATCAGAGGATACAGTGTACAGCAAGTTGTCGTTCAGCTGAAGAGAGCAGCAAAAGCGGCAAGTATTATCTCAATGCAGAAATACCGAAGAGATCTGGCGATTACGTGATAGAATGAAGCATCAAACTCAAGGAGAAAGATATTGAAGAGGAACATCATAGCGATTGCAGCGCTTGTGCTGGCAGTTGCACTAATTGCCGGGTGCGGAAAAATGAGCAAGGAAGAGGCTAAAAAGGCCATTAAAGAAAAGAAATACGATGGCGCTTTCAGTACAATGCTGGATCTGGCAAAGTCGGGAGACGCTGAGGCTGCCGCTATTCTTGCAGAGATGTATGAGGGTGGCCTTGGAGTGGAAAAAAGTGAATATGAAGCGAGACATTGGCTCGAACAGTCGGCCGATGGTGGCTTTGCCCTTTCGCAGGCTACTCTTGGTATTCGCTGCCTCGACGAGAGATCGAGCTTTTACGAGCCTGCAAAGGCTGAAAAGTATCTGTTGAAAGCAGCAGAGCAGGGTTTTGAAGACGCCCAGATAATGCTGGCGTTATCATATTCTACCGGGATGAAGTTACCTAAAAACAACCAGCAGGCTTTTTTCTGGTTCAGAATTGTTGAAAAGCATGGTAAGGACCCTGAAAACGTTGCGTTGGCCAAAAGGTCGAAGGGCGAATCGCTTTCACAGGAAGAGCGCCATCAGTTATCGAAAAAAGCACAGGAATGGCAACACACGAGGGGAAAATAAGTGCTTTATTCGCTGATTGCAGAAGATGACTGCTCAAGCTGGCGATAGAGTGTGTGAATATCGGTCAGCAGGATCAGCCCGGTGAGACCGGAAATTTCGTATACCAGCGTGCGGGCGGCCTGAATTGATTCGACGCGTGGCAGCAGCACAACCGCGCTGCCGTCGTTAAGCTGCATGAGCACCTCGCAGGCAGGGTTTTCGGGATCGTCGTTGGCAGCGGCCGGCTCGAGAGTGGCGGCTCTGAGAATTCTGATTTCGAGCCCGACCGCATCAGAAACATGAAACACCTGCGTTCGGCTCATTTCGAACCAGGGCAGCTTATTTTCGATGGTAAGCATCTGGTCGAAAGCGTCGAACCTGACCCGGCGCCATGCGTCACGCACGTATTTGTATAAAGTTGCAGCGGCCAGCACGCGCAGCAGATTAAGAAAGATCGTGAAAAACAACATGAAGCCTTCATACGGATCAGCGATAAGCGCCTGCATGCTGATGCCAGTAGTTATCAGCAAGGGCACAGCCAGACAGACCGAGACGAAAGCCATCAGATAAAACGACAGTCCGCGTACGAATAAAATGTTGAAGCCACGGTCAGCTGTTTCATAATAGGTGAAAGCATGCTGCCAGACGCGCGACCGTACCCGGCTGTTCGCCTGGTTTTCATGCGTTTGCGCAATTTCGTTGTGGTTATTATGGAAATACATGCTGGCTTATGAGCAAATGGCATGCCAGCTGTCAGCACAATTAAGATCTGCATGAGAAGCGCAACATTGCGCAATCATACAGGATGCGGTGCGACAATTTTGGCTGTGATTCGCTGGAATGTCGCAGATCGATCAGGCCGGATGTGCTTTATCTGGTGTAACTGACCAACACCAGGATCAGCGTCATCATCTGGGCTGAGAGACTGATAAAGACGATGGTTGCGCAAAAGTTGATGATCAAAAGAACGCCGACTTTGGCGACCGCATCACCCCACCTCTTAAGAAAATATACCAGTATCAGAAAAACAGGTGGGATAAGAGGAATCACGACAAACCACCAGGCGTTAAAAATATCGCCAACTTCCGCAAATGCTTTGGCTGTTTTGACTAGAATATTTGCGTTGAGCAATTTGGCGTCGTAATCTGGTATTTTCTGCATCAGTTCCCTGATCATATTCGCAACAGGAAAATGCAGGTGAACCGAAACATACAATATCAGCAGATATGGCAGTAATAAAATCACGAGTAGAATATTCATGGTTGATCCTTTCGAAATTAAATTCAGCCTGCTGTAAGCCATTTTACCAGATTGCGGTAGGCTGTGTTGATTTGTGCAAACTCAGCATGATGCCCGGCGGTTATGTCGGGGTGCATGGTTCTGGCCAGGTATCTGAAGCGTTTTTTCAAGACATCGATTGAGACGCCCTCTGGCAGATCGAGTATGGCAAGGCAACGCCGGTATT
>CAZMWO010000372.1:0-4088 GCA_964569565.1 uncultured bacterium
TAAGGCGTTTCCGTCACATCCGGTCAGTCATCTCAGGCCGGGCCAGTATTCAGACGAGACCCAGGTCATGTTGCTTATCGCCAGGAGCCTTGTGGAAAAGGGTAGTTTTGCCATCGACGACCTTATCACCAAACTGGTTGACTGGTTCCACACTCAGAAAAAACGCGCTGAATGGCGCTTCCCCGGAAATACCCTGATTAAATCATGCCGCAAGCTTGCAGCAGGGGTGCCATGGGCTCAGGCCGGGCATCTTTCCGCTGGCGTCAATGCGGTCTGTCGCACGGTTCCTTATGCTCTCGGCTTCTTTCGATCGCAGCCGCTGCTCAAGAACGCGGTAGACAAGTCGTGCCGGCTGACCCACACCGACCAGAAAGTAGTCGGAACCTCGCTGGCACTGGCTTCTGTCATCGGTCTCGGCCTTGAAGGCGCTGAGTTTTCGCCTGATTACATCATGAACCGCGCTATCGAAAAATCGCAGCCTTTCGCTGCCGAAATGGTCAAGAAGATGAAAGCGGTAAAAGATTCGCTTAAACTCGAAACGCGAGTCGCCATCGAGAACATTGGCAACAGCGGTTATTGTCTTGATGCATTCGCGGCTTCGCTTTACTGGTTTCTCAAATCGGAAGGTCGCTTCGATGAAATGATTACAGGTGCAGCCAATGCCGGCGGCGATGCCGATGCGATTGCTGCCATGTCTGGCGCCATGTTCGGCGCCTGGTTCGGGCTTGGCGCCATACCGGAAAAATGGTTCGCCCAGCTTGAAGATTTTCAGGCGATCAGGCAGCTTGGCTGCGATATTTACCGCATGGCGGTGCCGCAGAACTGAGCGCAACAGCACGCACAGGGAGGCTGTTATGACCGGAAACACCACGCTTACCCATCAGGATGGCGAAGGTCGCGTTAAAATGGTCGATGTCGGACAAAAAGCGCCGACTGCCCGTATGGCGTTGGCTTTTGCTTCGATGTATGCCGGAGAAAAGGCAGTTGCACTGCTTACAGCCGGTGAACTTGCCAAAGGTGATGCCTGGGCGGCCTCACGTGTGGCCGCGATCATGGCGGCCAAGAAGACTTCTGAGCTGATTCCGCTGACGCACCCGATTCGACTCGATTCAGTGCGTGTCGATCTTTTTGCCTGGGGAAAAGAGCGCATCGGTTGTTTTGCGTCTGCCGCCGGCTACGACCGGACCGGAGTCGAAATGGAAGCGATGGTGGCCGCCTCTACCGCCATGCTCAACATGTATGACATGGTCAAGGGAGTCGACAAGAGCGCTTATATCGAGCAGACCAGGCTGGTTTACAAAACCGGCGGCAAAAGCGGAGACTGGCTCAGCCCGGCGGCGCAGACCGGCCGCATCGAAAAGCTGGCTACCAGCAAGGGCAAGGGCACTCCCAAAGATCCCTGCGATGAGGCGGTGCTGAAAGTCTGTTTCGGGCTCGAAAGCGACGCGCACGGTGGCGACTGGCATCGTCAGGTTTCCCTGCTCGGCGTCGAAAGTATCGAAAAAATGCGCAGCAAAGGCCTCGACGTCAATTTTGGCTCCTTTGCCGAAAATATCGCAACTTCCGGGGTGTGCCTGTATGAGCTGCCAATCGGTACTCTGATGTGGTGCGAGGCCGGGCCGGTCATGCAGGTCACCCAGATCGGCAAGGAATGCCATACAAAATGCGCCGTTTATCATCGCGCCGGCGATTGCGTCATGCCGCGTGAAGGCATTTTTACCATAGTTCTTGCCGGTGGCCGCATCGCTGCCGGAGAGCGTTTCATCACTTTACAGGTTTGACCTGCAGGGGCAATATGACTGATCAGCCCAAAAAGTGGATTCTGGCTATTGACCCGGGATCTGACAAAGTTGGTTTTGCCGTGGTCAACTATGATATGACCCATGGCGAAAAGGGAATAGTCTATCTTTCTGAGCTGCATCGGCTTTTTAAACGCATGTGCATCGTGCCGCCCGAAGCCGCGCCACAGGCAATAGTAATCGGCAACGGCACCGCAGCGGCAGCTGTCTGCAGGCTTTATAACTCGCTCGAGCTTGATATCAGGGTGCAGTTCGCCGAAGAGAAACATACGACTTACAAGGCGCGCACGCGCTATTTCAAAGATCATCCGCCAACCGGATTCTGGCGTATTGTGCCGATCGGGCTGCAGATGCCGCCTTGTCCTGTAGATGACTATGCCGCCCTGCTGATCGGCGAAAAGTATCTGACCGAGAATAAGCTGGTGGAGCAGGCAACCACTGAGACTGGCAAGTCTTGATTTGACGGCAGTGTGGATTGTGTTAAACTGGGAGAGATAAACGATAGCGATACCGATTACGAGAACGACAACGATAGCGATTGCGATACCGATTACGAAAACGAGAACGACAACGACAACGATAGCGATTGCGATACCTATAACGATACCGATTACGATTACGATTACGATTGACAGGAGAAGAACATGAAAAAACTTCATTTTAAATACCTATTGCTGATAGCTTTGATTGCATCAACAGCAATGATCGGATGCGGTGGCGGCGGTGGTGGTGGCGGTGGCGTCGTCGACACCAGTGGCGGTTCACTGACGATCCCGACGTCTAATCAGCTGACACCACCTGCTGCATATACTTCAGAAGCCGGCGCTTTTCCGACCATCGGGCCCAACGTTGAGCTGGTGCTGAACAATTTTACCAATACGTCAGAAGCCCTTATGGTATTGGTGAACATGACCAGCAGCGCGCAGCAGCTGACCTGGAATGTCGACAAGCTTTCGACCGCTGCCAGCCTGCGAGGCAACAATCTGCTCAAACAAAGTCCGGCTGCTGATTCCGGATCGGTTTCGCCGGAACACTCATTCCATCTGATGCTGCGCCAGCAGGCTCAGAATCAGCATCGTATCGGTCAGGCACCGGCAGCATTACGCGCCAGCACGCGAGCGGTCGCGGTTAACGATGAGCAGAATTTTACGCTCTATGTCAGCGCTGACCAGACCGAGACCATTTCGGCAGTCTGCAAAAAGACCGAGCTGCTGAATGGCACAGACAAGAATTTTCATATCTTTGTCGACAAGACAAAGGTGAATCAGGCAAACATCGATTACGTGGTCGGTAAGCTGTCAGACAACTGGAAGAATATCTACGTCAAGAACCGCGAAGTTTTTGGCGAAGAACCGACCGGCACTCTTGAAAACGGTGTAAATGCAACAGACTTTTATATAGTAATCTCTCCGAAGGTCTTTACTGCCGGTTACTTTTTTACCGGCGACCTTAACCTTACCTCGGTTACTCCAACTTCGAACCAGAAGAAAATTTTCTTTCTGCAGCTTGGCTCAACCGGAACAGATGACGAAAGCAACCGCGCAGTCGATACGCTCTCTGCTACCATGGCGCATGAATTCCAGCACATGATTCACTTCTGGCAGCGTGGCAGCAACAGCGATATCTGGCTCGAAGAAGCCATGTCGGGTTATGCCGAATACATCAACGGTTACCGTATAGAAACAAAAAATAACCAGTCCAAGGCTCTGCAGGTAAACCTTTATTTCGACCGGGTAAGCGACATTCAGCTCGATGTCTGGCACAGCAGCAGCGATGGTGAAAATGTGGTCAACTCGCATTACGGCAAGGTTTTTCTGTTCGGTATCTGGCTGGCGCAGAATTACGGCAGCAGCGGTTCTGTGGTTTCTCTGCTCAAGAACAAGACTACTGATGTCGCGGCAGTCGAAGCCTTTACCGGCAAAAATTTTGGTGAGATTTATTCAAAGTTCATGCTTGCTCTGATCGTCAACAATCCGGCTGCCGACAACGATGGCTACGGCATTGACGGGCTCAGCCTGACCAGCAGTTACGACTTTGATTACAGCCTCAAGTCGGTTCAGCTGACCGGCCCGGCTGTGGATGTCGTTGCAGCTACCGTCGAAAGCCTCGCCCGCCCGACAATCGCTCCGCGTGCCGCAGGCTATGTTAAGGTTGTCAATGGCGACGGCAGCAACGTATGGCTGGCGGCCACTCTGCCCGCCGGCACCGCCCTCTACCAGCTGCGCAAGGACTAGTCCTTTGTCACATTTGAATTGTTGGGTAAAGTTCAGTTGGATGCGAAACAAATTT
>CAZMWO010000373.1:0-4086 GCA_964569565.1 uncultured bacterium
TCATAGCAAGCTGCTGACGGGTGCCAGCCGCTATGCAAAGTGCATGGCCGTTCGTAACGACCCCGACCAGTTTGCCCGCGAACTGCAGAAAGCTGGTTATGCCACCGATCCACAGTATGCCAGCAAGCTTATCAGTATCATGAAATCGAACAATTTTTACCAGTATAATAACTGATCTATTTCGAGGAGAATAATTATGAAAAAAGTTTATTGCACGATCGTCGCCATGGTATTGCTGCCTCTCAGCCTTTTCGCCGGCCTGGCAGTGCCCGGAGAAGCGAACCCGGTTCTTGCAACCGAAAAATTCGAGCTCAATGGTCAGCAGATGACAGTAGAAAAGCGCATCGACAGCATGAACCTGACGCTGCGAGTTCTTGACGCAGATGGCAAGCAGATATTCAGCTCAGAAACTCTTGGCAGCGAAGAGAAGCTTTTCGTAATCGACCGCGAAGCAACGAGCCTTAAAGCGCGCGACCTGAATGGCGACAAGGTTCCCGAACTGATGGCGGCAGCCTTTTATGGCCCAAATGCCAGCGGCCTGTACATTTTTGCTTACGACGCCGCAGCAAAGACCTTTAAACCGATGCAGTTCGTACACGCGGCGGCAGACCTTACCCGCGACTGTCTGGTTTCTGATATGCGCCAGGAAAACGGCGAAGACCTGATGTTTCTTTCTGATGACGTGGTTCGCGCCCTCGGCATGATCTATTCGACCGAACCCGATGTCGAACCGGTTGCCGGCTTCTATTTCTACAAGCTTACTGACGGCGCTTTCAAATTCATTGAAAGCAAGCCGGTTCCGGTAGACGAATGAGCGCTTAGATGAAGAGCGAGCCCTGCAGCAATGCAGGGCTTTTTCATTTTTGCAGCAGTTTGCCGCTTGTGCTATGATAATCTTACATATGATTTTGAGGTGCAACCGATGCGATATCTGCTGATAATAATGGTGCTGGCGACCACAGTGGCCGGTGCCGCCGAAATACCTATGCTTCCTTTCGAGCCGTTCGACGCCGGGCGCGAGTATCGCAGCAGCGATGTAACGACAAGCCGCTCCGGGCAGTTTCCCGATGACCCGCTTTTCGAAAAGCAGTGGCATCTCGAAAATCTCGGTCAGGCCGACGACAAAGGAAACATCGGCGAAGCCGGCTGCGATATCGCAATGCGCGAAGCCTGGAACCTCTGGAATCCCAAGCAGGAAGTCATTCTTGCCATTCTCGATTCAGGGCTCGACCTCAATCATGAAGACATCGACCCTTCGGTTCTCTGGGTCAACCCGGGCGAAAGCGGCATTGATGCCGACGGCAACGACAAAAAAAGCAACGGCATCGACGACGATGGCAACGGCTATATTGATGACGTTCATGGCTACAATTTTGTCAGAGACAATGGCATAGTTCAGGACGACCAGTATCACGGCACGCATTGCGGCGCCATCATCTGCGCGCAGATGAATAACGGCACCGGCATTGCGGCGATGAATCCTCGTCTCAAGATCATGATCGTCAAGATTTTCGGCCTCGGTCAGACTCTCTACGCCAAAGATATTGCGCGGGCAGTGCGCTATGCCGTCGATAATGGCGCGAGAGTCCTCTCTAACAGCTATGGCACGCCCTCTTATACAAAAGAAATGCATGAGGCCGTAAGCTATACCTACGAAAAGGGCGCGCTGTTCGTCTGCGCCTCGGGCAACTCACGTAAAGACCTTGATAATCCTGAAGAAAAGGACTACCCCGCATGCTACGGCCAGCCGAATCAGCTGGTGGTAAGCGCTACCGACAATGCTGACTGGTCGCAGTTCGCCAACTACGGTTCGATGGTTGAGATCGCCGCACCCGGCGCCAATATTTTTTCGTTGATGCCCAAGAACGGCTATCGTTCGTTTTCCGGCACTTCGCAGGCCTGCCCGCAGGTAGCTGCTGCCGCAACAATGGTCTGGTCGCAGAATCCTGAATTCACCTGGCAGCAGGTCAAGCAGGTTCTGATCGATGGCGCCGACGAAGTTGCCGGGCTCGGTCGCTATGTAAAAAACGGCCGCCGGCTCAACCTCGCGAACTCGCTGCAGCAGAAAGCCGGTCGCAGGCTTCCCGCCTATGATTTCAGCAAATGGGTCACTGAAGAACGGGTTATCGAATCATCGCATCCTTACAAGAATGACCAGCAAACCGGCTTTGCCGTAGAAGTCCCGCAGGCCCGCCGTTTTCGACTATTCTTCGAGCGCATGGAGATCGACCATCATGGTGATGTTCTGGCGATCAACAGCCCCAGCAGCGCACGCACGATCGAAAAAATCAACAGCAATTTTTCCGGAATCTGGAGTGAAGTGATCGAAGGGACAAAAGCCGAGCTGGTGCTTACCGCAGATAAATACATGAATGCCTACGGTTTCAAGGTCAGCAAAATTCAGTATCTGCCAGAATAACAGTATCGGTCTTCTGACAGGCCATGTAAAAGGAAGCTACTGATCGAGCGGGCTTTTCACACCAAGAATGTTTTTGCAGGCGACATGGGTGTAAATCATTGTTGTCTGCAGGTTGCTGTGCCCGAGGAGCTCCTGAATGGTTCTTATGTCGTAGCCATTCTCGAGAAGATGGGTTGCGAAACTGTGCCTGAGGGTATGAACTGAGGCCTGGCGATTGACGCCGGCAGCATCGACGGCGGTCTTGAAAGCTTTCTGCAGTGACCCCGGATGGATATGATGGCGGCGAACCAATGTAGTTCGCGGATCGACCGATAGCGACCTCGCTGGAAAGAGCCAGAACCAGGGCCATTCTTTGCCGGCATTCGGATATTTTCGCTCGAGCGCTCCGGGGAGAAAGACGCCGGCAATCTCTTTGGTTCTGTCCTGATCGTAGAATGCCCTGGCGTGTTTTATCTGTTCAGCTATTTTGAGTTTAAGGGATTCTGGCAGGACGGTTCTTCTGTCTTTATCACCTTTGCCGGCTCTGACGATAATCATGCCACGTTCGATATCGACATCCTTGATTCTAAGGCTGAGGCACTCACTCAGCCGCAGGCCGCAACCATAGATGAGCATGGCCATGGTTCGGTTGTTTCCAGACATATTCCCGAAAATTTTCTGAATTTCGTCTCTGGCGAGCACAACCGGGAGCCTTCTTTTGTATGCTGCTTTTACGGCATCGAGTTCATGTTCTTCGAGTTCTTTTTTCATGACGTTGCGGTAGACGAAGACGAGTGCGTTAAGAGCCTGGTTCTGGGTTGCAGTAGAAACCTTTCTTTCAACGGCCAGATAGCTGAGAAACTGTTGCATGTCATCGGTGCTGATCTGATCTGGAGTCTTGCTTCCGACGAAACCGGTAAATGATCGCAACCAGGCCACGTAAGCTTTTTCAGTATTGATTGCCAGATGCTTGCGTCGAAGAACTTTTCTGGTTTCTTCTTCTAATTTTTGCCATTCCGGGCTTTCAGCAGCTTTGCCGGAAATATCTTCAGAGTTTCCGCCGGTAAGGAAATATTTGTATAGTTTCAGGGCTTCTTCGGCCTGTTGCACCTGCCAGTCTTCATGGTTTCTGGCAAAGTGAGTGAGGAATTCCAGTCTCTGTTTTTCAGAAATCTGTTCTTCGAATGGGGCATCGCAGAAATTGTAGCAATATTCGATCCAACGTAAAAAGTATGGCACAGACTTGTCGTGTACCGTTTTCTTGTTGATAATGAATTTGCGGAATTCTTCTAACATAACAAACCTCCCAACTTATACCGCTACCACATAATACTGCATATATATTATTATACCGAAAATATTACAAAACTGTCGAGCAAAACCACCATATTTTCATTTGACTCCTACCTATTCTTGAATCTATCATACCATAATGTATAATAAGTATAAAAATAGCTGTTAAACTATGAAAAAGCAGACCATAAACAAACCAAACAGCAGGCCAAATGAAGAAAACATGGGGTCTGGTTGCGCTGACCGTGAGCCAGAAAGCTTCTGTCACGGTCTTTTCTGATTTTCGGGGAGGCAAATCCCGTGCCAACGCTTTCTGGCGCAATAGTCTGATTCATAATCAGGCCAGCCATGTTTTTTTGAGTTCAAAATGCACAGAATCTGTGCTAAAAACAAAG
>CAZMWO010000374.1:0-1099 GCA_964569565.1 uncultured bacterium
CTGTCGCACAGCCAGTCTTGGCTGTCGAGACTGCAAACTCATGCTGTTCGAGCGACTTAACGCCATGCTGGAGCCTATCCGTAGCCGCCGTGCTGAAATCGAAGCGCGCCAGGGCTATATTGAAGAGGTTCTCGATGCCGGTGAAAAGAGGGCGCATCTGGTAGCCAGCGATGTCATGCAGAATATCCGGAAGGTAATGGGGTTCCTTCTATAAAATGAGTGGTTATCAGGTAAAACTGCCGGTCTTCGAAGGACCGTTCGATCTGCTCTATCACCTTATCGAAGAGCAGAAAATCAATATCTACGATATTCCGATTGCCCATATCGCCTCACAATATCTTGAATACCTGCAGATGATGGAAATCCTTGACATGGAAGTCGCTTCCGGCTTTCTTGTCATGGCTGCAACCCTGCTCGAAATCAAGTCGAAGATGCTGCTGCCCAGAGAAAAACCCGAAGAGGTAAGCAGCGGCGACCTCGATATCGATGAGAGCTTCTATGAAGAAGACGCACGTGCCGGGCTCGTCGAAAAACTGCTTGAATACAAGAGGTTCAAGATGGTGGCTCTTGAGCTGCGCGAAATGGAACGCAGCGCTTCGCGCATTTACACGCGCAGCAGCGATCTCGAGCGCCAGCCCGAGGAAATACTCGAAATCGACATCGGGCCGTCAGAGCTGCTGAGCATTTATCATGCGTTGGTGCGCCGCCGTATCAGTCCTCCGATTCATCGGGTAATCCTCGAAAAAATAGGTATCATCGAGCGGATCAACGAAATACGGGCCCTGTTGAAAGCGTTTAAAGGTGAAATGACCTTCGACCGTCTGGTAAAAAAAGCCGCCAGCCGCTACGAAACCGTGCTTTCTTTTATGGCTGTTCTTGAAATGGCCAAAGCCGGCGAACTCAGTGTCACCCAGAAAGCCAATTTCAAACCGATCGTGCTGCGCCCGGCCGATGCAGCCAGCAGAAAAGAGTCGGAAGTTGACAACCTGCCGGAAGACAAGCCCGATGAAGTCAGCGGCGAGATAATCAGTTATGCCTCAGGAGACAGCGATGAGTGACGAAAACGTAACGATCAACGAAGAAGTGACAGCTGTCGAAG
>CAZMWO010000374.1:1199-4079 GCA_964569565.1 uncultured bacterium
TTCATTCAACGGCTCGATGGCCAGAAGCTGGTTTCGCTCTCGCTGCCGGCGCTCGAAACTCTTTCGGTGATCGCCTTCAAACAGCCGATTACCAAAGCCGAAATCGATGCAATCCGTGGCGTAAACTGCGATGGTGTTGTCTCGAATCTGCTCGAAAAGAAGCTGATCTTCGTCTCTGGCGAAAAACAGGTGCTCGGCAAGCCCAGGCTGTATTCGACCACCCAGGATTTTTTGTATTATTTCGGCATGAAAAGCCTCAAGGAGCTGCCGGTGCCCTCGGTCGACATTCCTGAGCAGCTTACGCCTGAGGGCCAGAAGGCGGAGCTTGCCGGTGAGCAGAAGCAGGTTGAAAAAGATTTCAACGACAGCCAGGGTCTTATGCCGATAACTGAAGATGAGACCGACAATTCACAGCAGGCGGCTGAACCCGAAAATGACGGGCAGCAGCATTCTGACATGGAGTAAAATTTTGTCACCATACCTTAAACATACGCTGGATAACGGGATTCAGGTTATTGCTGAAAAGTTTGATACCGTTCAGAGTGTTTCGATCGGCATGTTTCTCAAGAGCGGTGTTCTTTACGAAACCGAACAGCTGCAGGGGGTTTCGCATTTCATCGAACACATGATGTTCAAGGGCACCAGAAAACGCACGGCCAGAATGATCGCCAGCGAATTCGACCGCATAGGCGGCTATCTTAATGCCTTCACCGCCAAGGACTACTGCTGCTACTACGCCAGGGTGGTCAAAGACCGCATTGATATCGCAGTTGACGTTCTATCTGACATGATCATAAATTCGCAGTTCGTCATCGAGGAACTCGAGCGTGAACGTCGTGTCATTCTTGAAGAAATCAAGATGTACGAAGATTCACCTGACGAAATTATTCATGAACTCCTTAGCCAGAACATCTGGAAAAATGCGCGGCTCGGCAGCCCGATTCTCGGTACCGCGCAGACAGTCGCTGCTATGCAGCGCGACGATATCTTTTCTTTTTTCAACCGGCAGTATGTTGCCGGCAATCTGCTTGTGTGTGCAGCCGGCAACTTTGACTGGGATGAACTCAAGCAGATGCTCGAGAAAAAGTTCAAGAAGATGCGCCCCGGCACATTCAAGCCGCGCGAGGCTCTTCCCAAACCTGCCTGCGACGTTACTATCTACCAGAAAGACATCGAACAGGTGCATCTGACCATGGGAACGCCCGGCCTGTCTTTTTCTGATGACCGACGTTTCGCCATGACCATATTAAATGCAGCTTTCGGCGGCGGTATGAGCAGTCGCCTGTTTCAGGAAATCCGCGAAAAGCGCGGACTGGCGTATACCGTATATTCTTATCACACCTCTTTTAAAAAGACCGGCCTGCTGGGCATATATGCAGGCACCTCGATGGAACATCTCGGAAAAGTGCTCGAACTTTTCCATGACGAGATCGACAAGGTTGCCATGCGCGGCCTTACTGCGCGCGAACTCGAAGATACCCGTGAACAGCTCAAAGGCAACATGCTGATTGCTCTCGAAAGCACGACCAACCGTATGAACCGCCTGTCTACCGGGTTTCTTTACGGAGTCGAGCCAAAGCGCCCCGAAGAAACGCTTAAACCATATCTCGAGACTACTTCAGAAGACATCAGAGCGGTGGCGAAAGAGATTCTCAACCGCGACCGCATGGCCATAACCATGATAGCCCCAGGCTCGGAGGCCACAGAAATTCTGGCGCGCAGCCCTTTCGGCGGCCGCCCGTTCGTGACTTTTCAGCCCCCGAGAAGCCAGGCCAGAGAGTAGATAAAACAGGCAGATGCAAGGAGACAGGCAATGAAACACATAGAACGTATCAACAGTTTGCGTGGCAGGTTCAGTGAAGACTATGATGCCCTGCTGGTTACCAACCCGAGAAACATACGTTATCTCTGCGGCTTTTCCGGTTCCAGCGGCTCACTGCTGATAACTCCTGACCGGGCCGTGTTTTTTACCGACTTCCGTTATCAGGAGCAGAGTGCCATTCAGGTTGGCAAGGCCGCCAGAATTGTCGTTTTCAAAAAGAGTCTGATCGATTCACTGAAAAAAGAGGTCAGAAAATTCAAGATTACCAGGCTTGGTATCGAGAAGAGCATGAGCCTGAATCTCTTTCTCGCTTACGCCGAAAATCTGAAGATCGACCTGATCCCGACTGAATTACTGGTCGAAGAGTTGCGGCAATACAAAGACAGCGACGAACTCGCCTGTCTTAAAAAGGCTTTTTCGATAGCCGATGCTGCTTTTGCCGATCTTATGAAGGTCATCAAGCCGGGTATGCGCGAAACCGAAGTCGCCGCCCATCTTGAATTTTATATGAAAATGCGCGGTTCTGAGATGCCAAGCTTTGATACCATCATCGCCTCGGGGCCAAATGCCTCCAAGCCGCATGCGCAGCCTTCGTCACGCAAGATAAAAGTCGGCGAAATGGTTAAAATAGACTTTGGCGCTGTTTCCGGCGGTTATCATTCCGATATGACCCGAACCATTTTCATGGGCAAGGCGACAGCAAAATTCAAAAAGGTTTATAACACCGTTCTAAAAGCGCAGACCGAAGCGGTTAAGGCGCTTAAGGCCGGCGTCGTCTGCCGCAAGGTAGATGCAGTTGCCCGCAAGATAATTACTGACGCCGGTTTTGGTGAATACTTCGGGCACGGGCTCGGCCATTCGCTTGGCCTCGATGTACATGAGATGCCGGCACTGAACAAAAAGTGCAAAGCCAAAGCCGAGCCGGGTATGTTTTTTACGGTAGAGCCCGGCATTTATCTGCCGGGGTGGGGTGGGGTGCGCATCGAAGACGTTTATCTGGTCAAACCAGAAGGTCTGCTGCGACTCACCCATACACCGAACAGTCTGCTCGAACTCGA
>CAZMWO010000375.1:0-4077 GCA_964569565.1 uncultured bacterium
GATCGGGCAGTGCTACCACTGACCAGGTACCGGTATTACCGCTGTAAATGCTGACTCCCTGATCAGTGCCGACCGCCATCACTGTTTTGAACGATGCGAAGCAGTTAACTACCCGGCCGCCGATTCCCGACGCCTCGTTGAAAACCTGCCACGAATCAGCCTGCACGCCAGTCGGCAGTACAAATGCGATTGTCACCAGTATAAACAGCACGCGCCGCCAGTTGTGCATAAGTTGCTCCCCTCGCTAATCCTTTATGCATTGTAGCAGAATCTTACGACTCTGCAAAATCTGCTGTTTTTGAGTGTTTTACTTGGAGAGCTCATAGAATGGTTGACTTTTTTTAAATGATACTATAAATATATCAATTGGTAGTGAATCAATGACGTCAAAGGAGACCTGTATTTTGAAAAAGTATCTTGTAGTATTTCTCTTTCTTACCGTAGTTATGGCGATGACCGGTTGCAGCATATTCAACGATGATGATGATGACAATTATACCGGCCCGGTAGCGCTCAATGCCCCGGCGAGCGCGGCAGCCTTCAACGGTGTAACCATAAGCTTCAATCCGACAATTACTCTTTCCAGCGACGGAACGACCAATACCTTCACCTATGAGAACATCGCGGCAGATGCCGGTCAGAGTGTATTTCCCGATGCCGGTGGCAACACCTTGTCTGGAACTTATTCATATACACCAGCAACAACTTCTCGATCACCGTAAAGAACTTTGTTGGTGCAGGAAACTCGATTACCAGCTTCCAGGTAGTTAAAGTCGGCGACACGACCAATACTCCATACTCAGCCACTATTGTATCCGGATCACTCTCTCCGGCTGCAGATAAGAGCACAGACCAGAATACTGGCGGAACCGGCACAACTCCTGCAACGATCCCTGATTTTCTGAAAAGTCAGGTCAAGAACCTCAAGTTCTTCGCCGCTCAAGAAACTTATCCGGCCGGCTTCCCTTACGCCAAGGACGATATGGTCGAATTTACTTTCAGCGAAAGCAGCAAGATGTTCGTTGGTTCGAACCCGTCACGCGACCTCGGCACTCCGGTTAAATACCCGAATTCCGAAGAGCTCGTATGGTATGACAGCACGCACGACATCTATTATGCTCTTTCATTCAAGCAGGACGGAACTTTCAACGAAATCAACGTTTCCACCGAACCAGACAAGACCCCGTTTACTTTCTACGGCCAGTTCGCTGAATAGCAGGCTGCTTTAAACAAACCGGCCGGGGGCCACCCCCGGCCGGATTTGGCTATGTGCCCACTGTTGCAAATGCCGGGCTTTCCTGGAATACTTTGCCGTTGAGCAGTTTGCCGCTTTTCTTTTTGTTGGTGCCGCCCCATTGTTTGAAAAAGAATGGAATCTCGTGGTGGAGCGCCTGCTTTTGCAACGACTCTACCCATTCCTGGCGGATCGGGCGAGCGCCGGGGCCGGATTCGCCGCCGACAATGATCCAATTCATGCCGCGCAGATCCGGCTTTATAATCTCTGACAACAGTGGCTCGAATGAGATGAACCTGACGGCAGCGCCAACTTTGCGCAGATCGGCGATTCGGTATTGATTGTCGTTGTCTTCAACGGTGACGCCCATCCAGATGTTTTTCGACCAGTGCAGCTGACCGGCAAGTTCAGCCAACCGCCCACTGCGTTTGGTCAGCACCTGAAATATGTGCTGCGGGCTGGCGTTCATCGATGTAAACACTTTTTGTATGAATTCCAGCGGCACTTCTTCATGAAACAGATCGCTCATCGAATTGACAAAAATCTGCCGCGGTGCCCGCAACTTCTTCGGAAAATCGAGCAGATCTTCGTGCAGAGTCACCGCAAACCCGTTGACGTAGCGCTTGCTGCCCATAAGGTGCAACCGCCTGGCCATGCGTTCGGCATAGCAATTCTTGCACCCGGCACTGATTTTAGTGCACCCCGTCACCGGGTTCCAGGTAACCTGCGTCCATTCAATCGTTGTTTTGCTGTTCATTCTGACCTGCAGGGAGTAAAGTAATAATTGATAACCGCATTTAAGTTGTGGTATTTAGACTATTGAAGTATAACAAAAATTGCAAACGTTGCTATGTTGTTTATGTAAGGCTGAGGAGATTTCATGAAACTACCGTTGAGAATTTCGCCGTGCCCGATCATAGATAGCGTCATTGAAATCCGTTTTGATACAAGCCTTCCTGATGATGCGATTTTTGGCATGCTCTTCGGGCAGATTAAAAGTGATTTTCCAAAATTCGATAAACTTCCGGTGGCTCAACTGCCTGACGAAGTCAAATTAAATGACCCGAACCTCAAATTCAGTCCATACTTCCAGGCTCAATCAGAAGGGTTCATTTTAAGGTTTGGGCCAAGAGTTTTGTCGCTTTCTAATCCGGGAGAATACGTTGGCTGGGAGAAATACTTTTCAAGGTTTAAGCAGCTTTTTGCCGGCTTCAACAGACTCGAAACCGAAAAAAAGTATTGCAGAGTAGGTGTAAGATACATTGACCATTTTGAATACGATATTTTCCCGAAAATCAGAATGAAAATCTCGCTCGAAGAGAAAGAACTGGCAGAAATCCCCAAAACATTCAGCTGCCAACTTTCTGAAAAAGGCGTCTCCTCTAATCTGCAGATTGCAAACAACATTGCCCTGGTCATTGAAAATAAAGTGACCTCTGGCGGTTCCATCATAGATATCGATTCTTTTATGGAAACACAGCCGGATTTCACCCCCGAGCAGATTTTAAATACTGTCGAAGAATGCCATCAGATCGATAAACGGCACTTTTTCTCGCTGTTGAAAGAAGATTTTCTGGCGCAGTTGTGCCCGGAGTATGCACCATGAAAGAATTTTCCAGCTCAAAACCAGTCTATCTGCTTAGGTCGGACTTTTCAGGACCTGGCTCTACTCAGTCAGCGGCCAGACCTGAAGCTTTTGCAGCAAGTGTGAAGTCCGGTCCTCATGCGAAAAATACCGGCCTGCATATTGTCAGGCAGGGATTGCTGAATAGAACGCACATTGTCAGCCAGAGTGCTTTTCAGACGAATTCTTCCTTTGACTCCTTCGGAAACGTTTCGGCAAATATTTTCATGCCCAATATTTCTGAAAGACATGTATTGCAGGCTTTCAGGCAAATTTCCGAAGTCCCGACACTTCCTGTTGATCTGTACCTTGAAAAGAAGATGGATGATTTTTTCGCGACCATAAAGAAAAAGCCTGTTAAACTCCATTCACGACGCAGCTAAGGTGTAACATGGCTGACAGATGGCCCCCTGCCTACGATTCGGAAACTCTGCAAAAGCAGATTAACAGGCTTAGAGTGCAAAAGGGTTTCTCTGAAACATTCTATTGTCAGAGCGATCTGCCGTTTTTCTGCCAGGGCGACATTATCCAGTTTGCAACCGACTTTCCGTTCATAGACGCTGATGGCGAAATTTCGTTGATTCCGAACCCTGATAATTTGTGGCTTTTTGCCGGAAACACCTGCGATTTTTCAAAGAAAACCGGAGATTATAAATACACCCACATCTGCCCGGTCGAAAAAGTGCCTGAAAACACGGACGAAGAACTTCAAAATGCCTTCTATTCATATTCAACCTACAAAAGGTTTTACCTGCCGGTGTGGCAGCGCACGGATCCCGGCAGAGGCTACTTTATCGACTTCACACAGATGTGCTCGGTTGAACGCGACGGCCTGAGCAGGCATGCAAAGCTGCAGGCCCGCATGAGCCGAAACTCCTGGTTTCTTTTTCATTCTTGCCTGGTGCGCTATCTTGCCCGCGATGATGGTCGCCACGATCCTGGCTGAAACCCTGCAAAATAAATCAAAGCAGTTCGCCGCGGAAGGCTTTGGCGAGGATGCTGGCGGTCAGATTATCGACCCGCTCGCGGGCGGCGGTGAGCTTGGATTCAAACTGGTTTGCTGCAAAGAACAAGGCTTCAGCTTTTGTTACAATTTCCTTTTGTCGTGCAATTTCTGGTAGTGGAATCCTTACTGTTTTCAAGTCTGCGCCAGAAATACCTTTTTGTCCTGCACTAGATTTAACGAACTCTTCAATTTGTTTTCTTATTTCTGAGCTTC
>CAZMWO010000376.1:0-4072 GCA_964569565.1 uncultured bacterium
ACCTTAACAGCATTGATGTCATTAACTGTATTAACGTGGCTTGCTTCAAGAATGATTTTAGTAATCATCTCTCCACCTTTACCAATAACTTCTTTAATACGATTTGGATCAATCATAAATGTCATCATCTTTTGGCGATTTTTTGGGCAGCCTGACATCAAAAGGCGAAACATAGACTTCACAGGTCTTGCCAAGAAAAAAAGTTGCCAGTTGCCTGGTTAGCTCAGTAACAATCTTCTGATGAATCCGCAAAGGCGCATTCATATTATAAATAACGCCGTCGATCAGCTCAAAACGCTCATCGTTTGGCCACTTCAGATAATCGGCATAAGAATAACGCTTTTCCATAGAACGTTCAGAATCACCAGTCATTATGCTACCTCCGCCAAGTCATACTCCAATTATAACCATATTGCGCAGCAATTTCCATCCGCATCAGGGCAAACGTAAACTTGTCGTAGAGTTCGCCGTCTTCGCTGCTGATGGCTGTGCAGAAACATCTGGCTGCTTCAATCCTGCTTTGTTGAACCAGATTTCGGCTGCTTTTTCAGTTTCTCGAGGCGACTGATGACCGGCGCAATTTCTGATTCTGGTATTTTTTTCTGGCGGGCAGATTTCACATAACGCTGATATAGATTCTGCGCATCAGCATAGCGCCCTGCTCTAAGATAAGCGTCGCCCAGATGCCGCAAAACAGAAGGCAGTTCAGGCTTCCAATGGGCGGCAACCTCGTATTCGGCAATGGCTTCATCGTAACGTTTGAGATTGTAAAGAGCGTTTCCCTTGCTGATCTTGCCGCTGGTGCTCAGGTTGTGCCCCATCAGATTGTAATACTTAAGAGCTTCGGCAGAATTGCCCTCATCAAGAAAGATATTGCCAAGATAGGTGCAGGCCATCATGTGTGGTGAATCGCCCTGCACCGCCCGCTGAAGCGTCTTCCTTGCTTCTTCACGTCGGTTCATCGCCAGATAAATCTTTGCTATATCAAACAATGCGCCGGCATAGTTGTGGCCGGTAACTATTCTTACTTTGCCTTTCTGATTTGGCTGGGAAGCTGCTGGCTTGGGTATCAGCGCCAGCGCTTTTTGGAGAGCCAGCAGAGCTTCGTCGGTTTTGCCATGTGATTCCAGCAGCGTTGCGCGCGTCTGCCAGAGAGACGGATTGTCAGGATTCCTGGCAATATCTGCGTCAATCTGCTTTAAAGTTGATTCGAGCGGAAAATTCTCCCTGAAAAAATCGTCCATACTTTCCGGTGGCTCGGAAGTCTTCTGGGCAAACAGCTGCGAATAACAGAATATAGCGACAATCAGCAGAAAAAACACTCGCAAAGTTCCAGAAAAGCCAGATATTTTCTTTCTCACTACTTTCTTTCCTGTCGGCCCTGGCGGCAACAAAACAGCGTTAGAACTTCCTGTTGCCAGCTAAATTTGTTGATCTGAAAGAATTTTAACACGACAGCACATGGCCCTCAAACAATACAGTGCGGATTTTCACCGTGATTTAAAATACCGCTTCAATGAATTGCATTTGCTTTAAAACTTGACTATGCGGTGAATAACAACTATATTCTCAGTAAATTATGCGGCGAATAGAGAAATATATTTACCAGAAGCCTGACTGGCCCCACTTTTTCTGGAATTCAGAAAAACTGCTGACTCTATTAACTGAAGTTAGAAATCTGCAGGGCCGTATCGTTGGGCAAATGAGCGTTTTAGGGTTTGCTCTCAAAAACCAGGCAAATCTTGAAATTCTGACTCAAGATGTTTTAAATTCCAGTGAAATTGAAGGGGAAATTCTTGATAAAAATCAGGTTAGATCTTCAATTGCCAGGCGACTTGGCCTGGATGTTTCCGGTCTTGTCTCATCAGACAGAAACGTGGATGCGGTTGTTGAGGTGATGATTGATGCCACTAAAAATTTCGATCAACCTTTGACCAGAGAAAGAATTTGTGGCTGGCACAACACCCTTTTTTCAACAGGGTACAGCGGCATGTTTAAAGTCCGGTCAGGCAGATTCCGAGATGATTCATCAGGCCCAATGCAGGTTGTCTCTGGCCCAATCGGCAAAGAAAAAGTTCATTATCAGGCTCCAGCAGCGGAAATCCTGGAAAGCGAAATGGCTGCTTTTTTGAACTGGTTTAATAACGAACAAAGCATCGATCTGGTAATAAAATCTGCTTTGGCTCATCTGTGGTTTGTTACCCTCCATCCTTTTGACGATGGCAATGGCAGAATTGCGCGTGCTTTGGCAGATATGGTCCTGGCTCGATCGGACGGCCAATCTTATCGCTTTTATAGCATGTCTTCACAAATCAGAATTGCAAGGAAGCAATATTACGAGGTACTGGAGAAAACTCAGAAAAGTTCGCTCGATGTTACATGTTGGCTGGAATGGTTTTTAAATTGTTTTCTGAATGCTATAAAAGCATCCGAAACAATGCTTGAGAAGGTTGTTTTCAAACACAATTTCTGGCTGATTAACTCTTCAAAACTTGAAAATGAAAGACAGCAGAAAGTCCTCAACATGCTTCTGGATGGCTTTGAAGGCAAGCTGACATCCTCAAAATGGGCCAAAATATGTAAATGCTCTCAGGATACCGCTCTTCGCGACATAAAAAATCTGCTGGAAAAACAAATCCTGAAAAAACTCCCCGGCGGTAGCCGCAGCACGACCTATGCCCTTAAAACATGAAATGGCCGACCAGCCAGGGTTGCATATTCAAACCCGGCAAATAAATAATTGAAACCGCCAACAACATCCAGTTCGAAGCCGGTTTAATTGAGGGTCATCAGCCCGGTATCGGTAAAAACAACTTCGCCGACAGCTTCGCCGAGTCTGAATTTTACCGGATACGTCTTCATTTTTATTGCACTCCCATGATGAAGATAGGGCAAAGGCCAGTAATCAGTGCATGTATTGTTGGGAAACATGTATACCGTATGCAACGGTTCGACCGAGACATCGACAGCAGAGAATACTCTATGCTGCTCGGGTTCGAGCGGGCTCCAGTTGCGGGAGTCTATGCCGAAAGCATGGTCTTCTCTACTCATGGGAATATCAAAATAGCGCTGCGAGTTTTTGACCAGCTTTTCAAAGCGGCAGACATTTTTACTTTCAAGTTCTGAAAGCAGCAGTCTGACTGTGTGTCTTTTCTGAACGGCGAAGACCTGCGCATTATTGACTGCTGATCTGAAACTGGCAAGTTCACGCCGCAAAATGAATTCCTCGCTGAAACGCCTTATTTTGCCCAGACCCCAGAATGCAAGAACAGCAAAAAGAAGAGCTGCCGCCATAATTCGAAATGTGGCCAATTGAGACGTTTCGGGAAGCGTCGCCGGCGACACTCCCGTTTCTCGCCTGTTCATCGACAGATCTGATTGCGGCAGCTTTTTTCTGGTTCTTTTTCGCGACATATCGTCATGATAAACCAATTCGCGACATTAAACAAAAGCAGCTGCTATCAAATGAATCAGCGCCTCAACCAGTTTATTATTCTTGACTAAGGCTTTCGTGAGTTCTATCTTGGCATGTAGGAATACAAAACAAAGCATTGTGCCGGAGGATAATCGTGATCACAAGCAAAAGATGGTTTATTTTAGCTGGAATAATTGCACTTTCTGCATTGTTTACCGGATGCGGCGGTGGCGGGGGAAGTGGCAGCGGGGTTCCGGTAAGCGGAAACAGTCTCTCCGGTTCGGTCGTTTTACCGGCAGATACTGCGTCAACAATGACTGTAAGTTTGCTGGCAGATGCTAAGTATGCGAGTTTGACCATTCATCTTTTTGATCTGAGTGAAAAAGATATCGTTTCGCCATCGGCTTTAAGCAGCTCTGGTGAATTCTATTTTTCAAACGTACCTGCCGGCAACAATTATAAACTCGTCGTAGTCACACCGGGCGGTAAAAAGCTTTTACGCAAGCATATCGACTCTTTTTCTGAAACCAAGCCGGCAATAACAGTGAATACCGAAACCACTGCCCTTGCGATTCTCGTGCAAAAAAACGGGTATGCAAAATCCATTGTAATTCGGTTAAGCATTAAAACCCTGTCTTGAAGAGATTTTATGAGTAT
>CAZMWO010000377.1:0-1563 GCA_964569565.1 uncultured bacterium
TCTGATCAAGCAGGAAGGCGAATGGTGGTACGGCTGGGTAGAGGAAGTTCCGGGCGTTAATTGCCAGGAGCCGACAAAAGATGCTCTGCTGGCATCTTTAAAGGAAACACTTCGCGAAGCCCTCCAGTTCAACCGCATCGACGCACAATGAAATTCTTGACAACCTGGCAGTTAAAATCTGCAAAGACCTTGGAATTCCCAGTTTAAAACGAATTAAATAGGTCAGCTGCCTTCTCAATAAACCACAAGCGGTTTGTTTTTGCGGTTGTATTCCTGGCAGACTTCGATGAGTTCGTCGAATTTATCGAGTGCACCGGGTGCAGTCAACGCGACGCGCTGGCGCACCTCATCGACTGCGCGCGGATCGAGCAGGCCGCCGATGCCGAACGCTTTTCCAAAGATGTTTTTCAGCGAAAAATCGACGCCGGCCAGTTGTTTGATTTCGGCCAGCAGCGTTTTGTCGGCAACCAGTTTGTCGATCTCGATCAGCAGGGCAGTTCTTTTCATTTCCAGCATTGACAGTTCAATCGGCTGTGTGACCATATAGCACCTCTTAATTTATCTCAAAAAGTCATTTTACTTGTCGTCATCTGTTTTCGGCAGGTCGGCCGGCGGCTTGACATCGACATAGGGTGTATTCTTGCGCAGATGTTTGAGCAACGCCGCGTTGCGCTGGCGAACGCGCCGTGCGAGCGCCGCCCCTGCCGCCACCATGAGCAAGAAAATCATCAGATAATGCATATGAATACCTCTCGATTTATTGAGTTCAGTTTAGCATTTATCAGTCGAGACCAACAGCCTTGCGCGCGCTTTCGCTGATTTTTTTCGTCTCAGAAAATTATCAGTGTGCTTTCGTGCTTCTGCAGCCTTTTGCAGACTTCAAGCAGCCTCTCGAAGTCTGACATGGCATCTGGAAAAGCTTCCTCGATGCGCCTGCCGACTTTTTCAACCTGCTCTGGCGAGGGCGCCTGCCCGCGCCGGAAAAGTTTTCCGAAAAGGCCCGGTATCGAGCAGTCTTCACCAACCAGGCGCCGTATCTCGATCATCAGGTTGATATCTTCGATCTGCTGTTCAAGACTGCACAGTAAAGTGATTTTTTCGATCCTCAGCAATTGTAGACGAGTTTCTAGTCTGGACATCGGATACCTCCTTTGCTTGAGTTACCATCCATTGATCTGCTTGATTCCAGTTTATTACTGAAAAAGGCTTTTCTCATCCGTGCAATTTCTCGACTGAGCAGACGAATGCCGCAGTCAGAAAGGGGCTGATGGTGCCACCTAGAGCTGTTAATATGCTGATTCCGGCAAGGCCTGTGGCAGATCTGAATATGGAGGATCTGAGCTGGCCGAAAAATGCGCCGGTCGCCAGTTTCCCAGAGCAAATCTGGGTGATGCCTGAGGTCGAATCAATCAGAAGGTTCGCTATCAAGCATGCCGGTCCTGAGCAGACCTGCCGGATAGCGACTTCCTTTATCAATTGCTTGCATGAAACACCGTTTTTCAAGGCAGAAGTCTTTTTGATAATTGCTACAGATGTTTTTATGATGGCTTCATGTGCAACACT
>CAZMWO010000377.1:1573-1841 GCA_964569565.1 uncultured bacterium
CCGGCAGGCACCATCGAAAATAGAATTTAATACATCTTTTGCTGTATCAGAGAAGGCTTGATCTGATGTTATGTTTTCATAATACCAGTTCATGAGTTTATCGACACCAGTAGTCCCCAGTGAGATCAGTCCGGCAGTCCAGGCTCCGCAACCGACCTTGTTCTTAAGAGAGTTAGTCTTGTTATCTGGCTTAGTCATGATTGCCCTCCTTAATGAATCTGCCTTTTTCCGGTATGCATAATCAGATTGTCAAAATAGCCTCAGGCGT
>CAZMWO010000377.1:1851-4064 GCA_964569565.1 uncultured bacterium
GTCCCGATCGTCCGCGGCATACTGTCGTCGTGCTACATGCGCCTGAAGAAGGACGGACACATCAAGTTTTATACGAAGGACGAATGGAAAAGCCTATGCGGAAAATGTGATCTGAATTATGTTGATGGGTTTGAAAGCTCTATTCGTTTTTCCAGGAACATCTGGTTAACTATGCGCCCCATTACGAAGGTCAGACTGAAAGCCAGAATCGGGCCGGCAAAGTTTTTCACGAATGGAATCAACGAAACCAGTTGCTGGTAAACGAATCGGCCTGCAAGTGTGGATACCAGGCTCGAGAATATTCCTCTGGCCGTGCTGCTGGTCAGGTTCATACTGTGTAGTCTGCCAAGATGAATTATCATCGCCAGTTGCAGAGGAGCTATAGCTATTGCATCAGAGCCGATCGTGGGATTTAGCGCAACGGCAGTTGCTGCAGAAAGCGCATAATTTCGAATGATTCTCTCGCCTTCGATAGCTTTCAGGTTGGCGATCCGCGCAAACAATGTACGGGCACAGTCCGGTAGAAGGCTGTATATTTTGAGTTTCAGATCATTTACTCCGTATTTTGCCGGATCATCGTATTCTTCTCCTGCTGCGAAAGGAATTATGCGGTCAAGAGCCTCATAACCGTTGAATGTGGTGAGTTTGCCAAGATAATCGATGAACTCGCGAATGTTCTTTTCTTTATCTCTGACCGGGCATTTCAGGTTCAGCTTTTCAGGATCCCATTCTCTGACTGGTTTCATTTTATCGATCTGGTTGACCACCACGATAATCGGAAGATCCTTGAGGATGGGGTGCTGCTGCCATTTGTTGAGAAACTGGCTTTCTTTTTCAAGGGCGCGGTCATCGCATTTAATGACCATGATTGCCATATGTGCCTCAAGCTCAGCTATTTTGGTCATGTTGTTTTCATAAGAATCGCCATTTATCTCTTCAGCATCGGCTTCTGCGAATCCTGGCACGTCAACTACAATTATCTCGCCTTTTCCAGACTGCCAGAGACTTTCTTTGTTCGCTCTGGTGGTCGGAATGTTGCCAACTTCGAATACCTTGCCGCCGAGCAGAGCATTGAGTACAGATGATTTTCCAGAACCGGTTTTACCGGCGACCAATATGCGTGGCTTAACCACCTGACCAAGAGCGCTGCTTACCTGCTCGAACAATGCGTTAAAGCTTTCACGTTCAAAGAATTCTCTGACGTCTTTGTTCCCGATTTCCAGAAGTCTTTCGATTTTCTCGCCCAAACCTTTACCTATCTTCTTTTCCATGTTGATCTCCTTTAATCAAAATTTTATCTACAATGAATTGCGAATTTATTTCGCATCTCAAGGCCTGAATGGTGATATTGAAAATGTATCTTCCGAGTTGACATAGCGTTTGAACTGCTCGACAACTTTGCGCAAGCCTAGTCTGACCGTAGTTCCGGCACTTTCCTCATAACGCCAGACTGCTTCAAGCATTTCGCCGAAAATCATGCTGAATTTGGAGAAAATGCCTTTCTGCAGATAGCATCCGCCATTTTCAAGGTAGTGAAAATGCTTTTGTGAGAATCTCGAGAGATTCAGTGCTTTCAACACCATGTCATCTACTTCAATGCGGAATGGCTCCATTAAATCTAGTGCTAAGGCCGCTTTTCTGCTGCGGGGCATATGAAAGAAGCCCAGCCATGGGTCAAGGCCGGCACGTGAGATTTCGCTTAGGGTTTCCGAAAAGAGAAATGTATAACCCAGGCTCAACAATGCATTGACCGGGTCTTTTGGAGGGCGCCGGTTTCTCTCCGAGAAAGTCCAGCCGGAGCTGAGCATAGAACTGAATGCCTGAAAGTAGGCTTTACTTGAATAGCCTTCAAGCCCTCTCAATTGCTCGGAGTTTTCAGCTGTTTCAATCTGTTCTGCAACCGTTTCCAATATGGCGATAGAAGAAGCTGAGCCGGCCTTGTTTCGTCTGACCCACTTCTTCAATTGCGACATCTGCGCGTCGAGTTTGAATTCGAGAATACTGCGAACTAGTGGGAAAGAGCGTTTGCGTGAGCGGCATATTCCATATTGTTTCAGGCGAAGAACTGATCTTGGCGATAATGTTGGCCCAATTGCGCCTCTGAAACCACCTTTTAACGTGAGAAGGCTTATCCATGGTCCATAGCGCAGAGCGTGGCGTAGCAGTAGATTAGATATTTCTACATTCCCGAAAAGCCAGATTTCATTTACTCT
>CAZMWO010000378.1:0-375 GCA_964569565.1 uncultured bacterium
TCGGCAGCGAGAAGGCCGTCCTCAAGGCCGGCGACTCATACTTCATACCCGGTGGTGTCTCGCACCAGTTCAAGCTGCTCGAAGATTGCCTCGCCATCGACATCTTCAGCCCGCGCCGCCCGGTTCCCGAACCGGCCAAAAGCTGACTTCATAAAAACATATACAAAGGGCGCAGGCGGGTTTCTCATGAGCGAAAACTTTTTGCACAAGGAGGTGCTTATGGCGAGCTGCGCAGGATAGAGCAGCTCGGCCGAGCCAGGCAGAATTGACGCAGAGCCATAGCTATTCACATGATATCATCGTCTGGGGAGAGTTGTAGCGAATGAGGGCAAGCCATTCGCATTTCTAGCGGCTGAAGCCGCAAGAACTGCGTAA
>CAZMWO010000378.1:385-4060 GCA_964569565.1 uncultured bacterium
AATTCCGCCGAGAGCCCGAATATATAAATTCAGACAAGTTACCAACTTAGACAATCAAGCAAAAAAGACCAAGTCACCTGCTTAATTGAGATTGTAGTAACGGAAGCTGATGAGGGAGATTTTTCTTGAAACAGAATATTGATAAGATGCAGACAGTGCTTATTTTTGTGGTTCTGTTTTTTGCGGTTTCTACAGGGATAATGGCTGGCGAAGGCGGTGTTACACCGGCTGCCGCGCAGTCAAAGTTCAACCCGTGGTATCTCAGTGCGCACCCGTTCGGCCTGCTCAGTATGGCTGAGTTGATCAAGCTGCCGCCGGCAGAAAAGTGCATGTTCTGGAAGGTAACCACCGGCTACCAGTATGACACCAACGCGATACTCAACGCTATCGGCGCGCCGGTTCCGCCCACTGTCGCCAAAATGAACGATGGTCGAAAAATGATCAACATCATCGGCAGCTATATTCCGTATCGCGCGCCGGATCACGATTACACGCTCAACTACGCCTTTTTCAACAGCAACCACGATGATCTCGACGATTTCAACCTGACGCAGAACATGGTCGAACTCGCCGGCCGCTGGAACCTGTCAAAAAGGCGCACGCTGCGCTATTCAACCGTCTATCAGCACCTGCTGCTAGGCAAAAAGATCTTCGATGAAGCGCTGATGACCGGCCCGTCGCTGATCTATTCGAGCGGGCATGGTCACACAACCAGTATCGATCTGCGTTACCGCAAAACAGACTACAGCAACGTTTCAATCTTTACCACCAACTCGAACCGCACCGGCCATAACTGGAGCGGCGCGGTAACGCACAGTATACAGGTTACACCAAAACGACTTATGCGCGTCGGTTACAGCTACGACGTCGATCACGCACGCACCGACATCTGGGATGGCGCCGGCCATAAAATCAGTTACGAAACCAGCTACATACTGCCCAACGACATGCTGCTCAACTGCTACAGCGAGTATTACCGCAAAGATTACGACGGCTTCTACATGTCAATTGGCGGCCAGAGGCACGACAGTTCGTACACTTCGATTACCACCCTGACCAAGTATTTCAACGAGAAATACGGAGTTTCCCTGCGCACCCTGTGGAGCCGCAACTGGTCGAACGTTGCCGCCTTCGACATGTCACGTTCGATCCACGGCATCCTCATCGACACCCGCTTTTAACCCGGGCCGATCATCTCAGAGACTCGCACTGAGCCGCAAAGCCACAAAGAAACCCTTCTTTTTTTGTGGCTTTGTGGCTTTGTGCGAACATTCTTCGAGCGGCGCAATCGATTACGATTACGCGCACGAGCACGTGTGTCGATCTAAGACCTGAATTGAGCACGATTGGTACTTTTCACAATCATGGATCAATCATTTCTAAATGCTATAAACCTGCCAGCGAATCGGCGTTAATCTGCGTAATCAGCGGATTATCTTATTCTTCCGGCTTTTCGTCGGTGTAGCCCTGGCAGACTTCAACTATGCGGCCGTCGGGGTCAGCCAGCCAGACAGCTTTCCAGCCAGGCACGATGCCACCAAGATCTACTGTCTGCTGGGTTATTTCAGCCGCCGCGCCCATCTGCTGCAAAAAGGTGTCGATGTCTGGCACCGAGAAGGCAAGATGCTTGAGTGCCGGCCATTCAGGCCCGCTACCGCCAGGCGCTGGTACTGGCAATTGTTCTGTGGCCTGAAACAGTTCGAGCCTGAAATTGTCGTCTGCGCTGGCGAGAAAAATCAGCTGTTTGCTGCCAAGATCAACAGTTCTGACCCGCCGAAACCCAAAATACCTGCAGTAAAACTGTTCGGTTTCCTGGGGGTTCGAGCAGGTCATGCCCACATGAGCGAATTGTACAGAAGCAAGATTCTCTGCTGACATGGTCGGCCTATTTCTTTATCATGTTGATGATCTGACGGGCCAGAAGATGGCAGTGACCGCCGGTACGGGCCGAAACCAGGTCGCCGTCGACAACCAGATCCTGGTTTACATAATCGACGCCGTAAGCTTTGGCATCGCCAAGCAGATTGTTGTGACAGGTCATTTTGCGGCCGCGCACCAGCTCAGGCATCGGCGCCACCAGCCAGAGACCGTGGCAGATGATTCCCTTGACTATATTCTTGTTGGCAAACGCCCGCGCCAGAAACTGCGTCGCCGGCGGGATCTGCGTGACGTCAGCAGTGTAACGCAAACGATCGGCAACCATTCCGGCCGGCACTATGATTGCTGAAAAACTTGCCAGTTCTTTATCGCTGAGGCCTTCGAAACTCTCGTTGCATTCCATTTTGACCTGGTATTCATGTCCCTTGAAAGTCAGCGACGGGTTGCCCCAGAGTTTGCTGAGAAAATGCAGCTCGATATCTTCTTCCTGAAAACGGTGCTGGTAATAAAAAATCTCGTTTTCATAAAAGTCTGTCTCAAATAGAATCCCGACCTTAACTGGCTTACGCATGTGAACTCCTTCTCAGGCTTGTTTTGCAACATTTACGAACAATATACAGTAATCCCCGCAGCAAGGCACAACTTTTTTTACCAGGGCAACTATCTTCTTCGTTCCAATTTGCTCTCCTACGATCTTTCTCGCATCTTTCTCGTCAGCACCAATCTCTCGTCAACCTTCCCTCCTGCCCTAAAGTTCGATCTGCGGAAATCTGCGCAATCTGCGAAAAACTCTTCTATCTTGAACAGTTCAACTCCCGTGCTATAATGCAACCTGAGCGCGGCAGATCGATTAAGGGGAAAATGATGAACATTTCGGGGTGGTTGTCCGGCGGGATAGTGCGAGGAAGTCTCGATGACTGCCCGGAGCGCAAGGTCGACTGGCTCGAGCTGTTTTTCGACCTGTTTTTTGTCGTCATCATCAGTCAGCTGGCGCATGGATTCGCTGACAATCCGACCTGGGAAGGCTTTCGTGAATTCGTATTCCTTTTCGCCTCTACCTGGTGGGTCTGGATCGCCGGCACCTATTTTAATGAGCGTTTCAGGTTCCCCGGCACTGCCAACACTGTCTTCACCTTTCTGCAAATGTTGCCGGTTGCCGGCATGGCAATTTTCGTGCATCACGGCATGGGCGATAATTTCGTTCCATTCGAGATCTGCTTTCTTTCATCGCGGGTATTGCTGACACTGATGTGGTTGCGCGGAGGCCTGGCCAACCCACAGGTAGCGCCGCTCACCAATCGTGTCTTCATCTGTTTTATACCTGCTCTGATTCTTTATCTGCTGGCAATATTCAGCGACCCGCCCACACGTTACATCATCTGGGTCGCCGGCCTGATCACCGAAGCGTTAACGCCTGTTGTCGCCCATACCGGCATTAAAATCGCGCTGCCAAAGTTCGGCGCCAGCTGGCTGGCCGAGCGCTACGGGCTGTTCATTCTTATTGTCATGGGCGAGACTCTGGTCGGCGTAATCCGTGGAGCCAGCGAAGCGGCGCAGGTTTCATTCACCACCTTCGTAGCATCGATTCTCGGATTGGCTCTTTCATTTGGTGTATTCAGAATATATTTTGATTTTATCGGCCGCCGCAACCCACGCAAACCGATGTGGTGGATGCTGACCTGGAGCAACCTGCATTTTCTGCTGGTCATGTCGATCGTAGTGACCGGCGTCGGTCTGTTGCGATTCGTGCAGCTCACCGATCTCTGGCAGCCCTGCGACCAGATCCGCACTCTTCTC
>CAZMWO010000379.1:0-4033 GCA_964569565.1 uncultured bacterium
GACTTTGACATGGTCAAGGGTGAAATCGGCGAAATGCCGGCCAATTATCAGCTTTTTCCCTATCTGCACGAGATGAAAGAGGCTTTTGATGCAGCTGACCTGCTTATTTCGCGGGCAGGTGCGACAATCCTCTCTGAGATCGCTGTATGCAGAAAGCCGGCGATTCTGGTGCCATTTCCATTTGCAACTGACAATCATCAGGAAAAGAATGCACGAGTTCTCGAACACATGGGAGCCGCCCGCCTGCTGCTGGACTCTAACCTCAATGCCACAAACCTTGTCAATATGATAAGTGAAATGCGCAACGGCGACACACTCGCAAAAATGGCTGAAGCATCAGGCAAAAGCCGCCCTGACAACGTTGAAAAACGCATTCTGGACGAGATTTCCGGGATTCTGAACAATAGCTGAGAATTACCGTCTTGTAAATCACAATGTGAAAGTGATAAGATTCAGCATTCTATTATTCGGATAAAACCAACTTGTCAGAAGATTTTGCCAGATCAGGCCGTGCGTACCGGAAACCCTGCCGCCCGGAACTTCCCAGCGAAACACGGGAAAAATTGAGACGGCGCCAATATCGCACCAAGCTCAACAGTTTTGCCCGCCTGGTGCGGCCCGCGCGTGCCCTTGGTTTCATTCTCCTGCTTGCAGGTCTGTGTTACCTTGCAGTAACTCAGCTGCGACACCTCTTCTTCGCAACATCATATTTCGAAATCAAGAGTCTTGAAGTTGCCGGCAACAATATTCTAAGCCGTGAACACATACTTAAGATCACAGGCATGGCGCCAGGTCTGAACCTGTTTAAGCTCGACCGGGAGGCCGTCAGAAAAAAAATTCTTACTGATCCTGTCGTAAAGGATGCAAAAGTAGAACTTGACGGACTCTATAACCTCAAAATCAATATTACTGAGCGTATGCCGTTCATTTATGCAAAAGTTGGCACCGCATTCTACGAAATCGCAGACGATGGTGTGATCATCAACACCGAAGGGTATGGAGAAAAGGATCTGCCATTGATCACTGGCCTCAACCTTGAAACCAGCCGGGCCGGAGACAACCTTAACGGCAACGATCACTACTATGTTGCACAGAACTGGGTAAAATCTCTGGAGAGCCGTATACTCAACGACATCTCGGAAATGAACTTTCATAGTCTGCAAAACCCTTATCTGATACTGCTTAGCGGAGAAAAAGTGTTTCCCCGCAGTCTTGAAGATTTTAAAAATCGCTACGATTTTTTGCGTGCACTCCTTGACAACCTTAGAAAGAATAATGTAGAACCTATCTACCTCGATATGAGAGCACCGAATCAAATAGTCGTGCGTCCTAAAAAACGCAGCGGTGCAAAGGAAGGGAGTAGAGGTTCAATTGCTGGTGGATGATCTAATTGTAGGCCTTGACATAGGCACAACCAAAGTCTGCGCCGTTATAGGTGAACTCCAGAGCGGAAACACCATTAACGTGCTCGGTGTTGGCCATGCTTCTTCCGGCGATGGTGTCAAAAAGGGCGCCATTGTTGATATAGAGCGCACAACCCAGGCAATTATCGACGCAGTAGAAGAGGCCGAAAAATCAGCTGATGTGGTCATAGACAATGTGTATGTCGGTATAGCTGGCGCCCATATCTGCTCGATGAACAGTCAGGGTATTGTCGCCATCAAGGGCAACAATCAGGAAATCACATCAGAAGACATTGACCGTGCGGTTGAAAATGCCAAAACAGCCATCAGCATTCCACCGCATCAGGATATTATCCACATACTCCCGAGAGAATTTGTAGTTGACGAACAGAAAGACATCAACAACCCGCTTGGCATGATTGGCGGCAGGCTTGAAGCACAGGTGCACATTGTCACCGGCGCGATAACAGCGATGCAGAACATCATGAAATGCTGTGAAATGGCCAAATTGAAGGTCGATGACATAGTGCTTCAGCAATACGCTTCGAGCATGGCAGTGCTGTCTGACGACGAAAAAAAGCTTGGCGTCGTGCTTGTCGATATCGGCGGTGGCACCACCGACCTGATAATTTTTCAGAACGGGCACGTCATTCATTCACACAGTATCGACGTTGGTGGCCGACTGGTCACGAACGACATTGCAGTCGGGCTCAAAACCTCGACAGTCGCAGCAGAAGAGCTCAAAATCAAGTCAGGAGTAGCCTGCGCCGATCACGTCGACAACCAGATGCAGATCGACGTTCCAGTAGCTGGCGGCGAGCGCATAAAGCAGTATCCTCAGGGGTATCTGGCCGAAATTATAGAACCCCGCATGGAAGAAATATTTTTCGAAGTGAAGGCACAGATCGAGAAGCACGTTTCGTTGGACGTCATACCCGCGGGCGTGGTTCTTACCGGCGGCAGTTCTCTTATGACCGGGTGCCCCGAACTTGCCGAAGAAATTCTTGGTCTTCCGGTAAGACGTGGAATGCCGGTTAACATCACTGGACTCAAAGAGCAGGTGCGGAATCCAAAGTTTTCAACCGCTCTTGGACTTATCAGATATGGCGCACAAAATTATCGCACACCCACTAGAGAAAAAGGAGCCTTTAGTGGTATAGTCGATAGAATACAATCTGTGTTAAAAAAGTTCTTTACGGATTGAAAAATCAGAGATAAAATTATCCAAATTTGCCAAGAGGCAAAGCAGTAATTAAGGAGGCGGGCATGGTGTTCGATTTTAATCAGGCGGCAGCAGAAAATGCTGAAATTAAGGTAATTGGCGTAGGTGGCGGCGGAATGAACGCGGTAAACCGTATGATCGAAGCGGATCTTTCAGGTGTAGAGTTCATTGCAGCCAACACTGATGCACAGGCGTTGACCAATTCAAACGCCAAAATCAAGATCCAGCTTGGCGACAAGCTGACAAAAGGCCTCGGCGCAGGCGCTAATTTTGAAATCGGTAAGAAAGCCGCCGAAGAAGACCGTGACCATATCGCCGAAGTTCTCGAAGGCGCTGACATGGTATTCATCACTGCCGGCATGGGTGGTGGAACCGGCACTGGCGCTGCACCGATCGTGGCCGAAATCGCCCGCGAAGTTGGTGCACTGACCGTAGCCGTAGTGACCAAACCCTTCACCTTTGAAGGCCGCAAACGAGCAAATGCCGCTGAGCACGGCATCAAGAATCTCAAAGACAGAGTCGATGCGATCATCGTTATCCCGAACGACAAACTGCTTGAGATTTCCAAAGAAAACGTTACCATGCTGGAAGCCTTTGGTTATGCAGACGACATTCTGCGCCAGGGTGTTCAGGGCATCTCCGACCTCATCGTAGTGCCCGGCCTTATCAACACTGACTTTGCTGATGTAAAGACGATCATGAGCCAGGCCGGTTCAGCCCTTATGGGTATCGGCACCGCATCCGGCGAAAATCGTGCCGTAACCGCAGCTCAGATGGCTATTTCCAGCCCGCTGCTCGAGTCCTCGATCCAGGGCGCCAAGGGCGTTCTGATGAATATCACTGCCAGCAGAGACCTCGGCATACACGAAGTCAACAAAGCCTGCTCCATCGTGCAGGAAGTTGTCGACCCCGATGCCAACATCATTTATGGCCATGCTGTAAACGACGACATGGGCGACGAGATCAAGATCACCGTTATCGCCACCGGTTTCGGCGAAGAAGCCAGATCGGCTATTGACAACAAAAAGCGCATTCTCGATGAACTGCGCACCGTAAATCGCCCTCAGGCCGAAATCCCTCAGCCGATAGCAGTAAACGCCGCACCATCATACAACGCCTCTATTGAAGATCGAGAAGTCCCTGCATTTCTGCGCAGAAGAGCACGCAAAATCTGATCTGAAACTGCTTTGCATTTAACTCCTTGAACCAGGGAAGGGCCCGGCCTTTCCCTGGTTTCTATCAAAAGCCGCTTCATTAAAGAGACTGAGAGCAAAACCATCGATCAGCCGATTTTTGCAGGCAGATTCATGTGCATATAACGGCCTGCGTCATCACGACTGACTGACAGGAATACGAAGCATTGGGATTAAAGCACAGACACTCATACGAATCAATTGTTCACTCACTG
>CAZMWO010000380.1:0-3994 GCA_964569565.1 uncultured bacterium
GCAGCGATTGCCTGCAAGTCATGAACCAAAATCATAGCTCTTTTCTTCGCTGTCGAAGCGGCCGCGCGCCTGATACGAAATACCGGTCAGCATAGGCTCAGAAGAGGGTTCTGGCGGCGCCACCACGTTGGGATGCCGGCGAAAGCCGTATTCGTCATTATCGTAAAATTTTGAATCCGACGGCTGATATCCGTTAATGGTGCCTTTCGTGCGCACTCCCACCAGCATATAATAAAGATCGAGAACCAGCTGCAATCCGGCATATACGCATAAGGCAATCAGCACGTATTTCAGGCCGATCATGGCCAGAAACAGCACGACTCCGAAAAGCAGATACAGCCCGACAGCATATAGTTTGTCACGCAAATTACTGTTCGCCATAAACGCATTATATCATTGTCGTCAGATATTGCTGCAATTACGTTTTGATCTTCAGCAATTCATGGTAATGGAAGCAGCACCAGGCAAGCCTCTCAAAAAATCTGCGACAATCAGTGTAATCTGCGGTTTCTTCAACTATGTCAAAAAAGCGATGCGCGGTTCTAAAATAATCTGGCGGAATTTTTGACTGATTTCGGTTAAAATACGAAAAAGTTCGTCCTGGGGAGACCTGAATGCAAGAAGGCCATACTGTTACTGCCGAAATATCTTTTTCCCGCGCCATGCTGGTCGTAGCCTTTCTGCTAGGTGCGCTGATCAGCGGACTCATGCTGTTTGGCGCCTCCCCGCACATACCGATACTGCTCACCACAGCATTTGCTGCAACAGTAGCCATTATCTCAGGCCAATCATGGGAAGCGGTTGAAAAAGGCATTCTCAAGACTATCGGCATGGGAATGCAGTCGATACTGATTCTGATGATAATCGGCTGTCTTATCGGCGTGTGGATACTTTCAGGCATTGTACCAGCCATGATTTATTATGGCCTCAAACTTATCTCACCAGGCATATTTCTTGTCGCCACCTGTATTATCTGCTCGATTGTCTCGCTGGCAACCGGCAGTTCCTGGACCACCGCAGCAACCGTCGGTATCGCCCTGCTGGGTGTCGGCTCAGGCCTGGGCATACCGGTCAATATGGTGGCCGGAGCCATTATTTCGGGCGCCTACTTCGGCGACAAGATGTCACCTCTCTCAGATACCACCAATCTGGCGCCGGCAATGGCAGGCACCAACCTGTTCGAGCATATCAGACACATGATCTGGACGACCGGGCCAAGCCTGATCATCGCCTGCATTATCTATGGGGTTCTGGGTATGAGTTACGCAGGTAAAGAACTCGACACAACCACGATCGACACTATGCTCAACACGCTCAGCACAAGCTTTTACATCACACCTCTGCTGATCATTCCGCCGATACTGGTTATTGTGATGGTCGTGCTCAGAGTGCCGGCGCTGCCCGGACTGTTCGGCGGCATTCTGCTTGGTGCCGGCTTCGCAGCTATTTTTCAGGGGTCCGGCATGACCGAAATCATCAAGGCTGCCCATTCCGGTTATGCAGCTTCTACCGGCCTCGAAACCATCGACAGCCTGCTTTCGCGTGGCGGTCTCGAAAGCATGATGGGCACGATATCGCTGATTCTCATCGCCCTGTCGCTCGGCGGCGTCATGGAAAGCTCGGGCATGCTCAACGCGATTGCCCGCAAAATAGTAACCTACGCGACAACCACTGGCTCAACCGTCGTCGCGACCTTCTTCACCTGCGTTTTCTGCAATCTGGCCGCCGGCGACCAGTATCTGTCAATCGTCATTCCCGGCAGAATATACAAAGACATCTACCGTGAACGCGGCCTGCACCCGAAAAACCTGTCGCGCTGCCTCGAAGATTTCGGCACCCTGACCTCGCCGCTGGTTCCCTGGAACACCTGCGGCGCCTTCATGACCACGGCTCTCGGCATTCACCCGTTCGTCTACCTGCCCTACGCCTTTTTAAACCTGATCAACCCGCTGGTTTCGATCTTCTATGCCTACACCGGCATAAGCATGGAAAAGCTGCCGCCGGAAGCTCCTTCCGAAGAAACTGCCCAGATCGAACAGGCAATAGCTGACAATGCCATGTCTCATCATTGATTTCGCGACTGCAAGCATACTTGTAAACAGGGAGAGTATATGAAAAAGTTCATAATTCTGGTAACGCTGATGTGTTTAACACTTACGACCGCTTTTGCCGGGCCTTATCGCGCAGAGGATATCGAGGAGATCAAGCAGATATATGGCGACACGCCGCTGGCACTCACCCGTCTCATGCTCGATCTTCATCTGTCGTATTTCGAAAGGAATGCGGTCAGATTGATGGATCTGCGGGTATCACCGATGATCGTTAACGAGACACATTTTGAAGTTCCGGTAGAGATGAGTTTTATGCTGACCGAAAAGCAGATTCCGCTTGCTTTTGCCGCTTTTGAAGAGTCTTCGGGCGGGAAAATGATCGCGTCGCCGCGTGCCGTGACCGTATCTGTCTCGGCCGAGAACATGCCCGACGGAACGCCGCTGCTGAGCATGACTGTTCTCGTCACCCTTCACAACAATGTTAAAGCCAGCTATGACAGCTCCCTCAAACAATCTTTTGAAGCATTCTCAAAGACTACGACCTTTACGCCGCAGACCAGCGGAAAAACAGAAGCAACTGCGCAGGAGACCGATACAGCCAGCGTCAGCAAAGGCACCTGGGTGACCAATCTGCGCATCGACTCTGACCGGCGCATGCAGATAACCGGTTATGCCCTCGAAGCACGCATGATAAACCAGTTCTGCCGGGAGCTTGAGCAAACCGATGTTTTTGGAGAAATGTGGCTCAGCAGCATGACTCGAAACATCTACAAAAAGCAGCCGGTCATGCGCTTCGACGTCACCGGCAGAGTTGCCAGCGCAAATTAAAACTCATAGCCGGCGCGTAATCTGATATCTTTGTGCAGATTGGCATCTGAACCACCGGTTATCATGCCACCCGAAAGTTCTATATAGCCCCACTGCACCCGCCGGTTCAACCTCGCATCGAGGTTCTGAATCGAACCGCCGCTGTTTTCGAAACGGGTATCTTCAACGCCGATACTGAAGCGCGTTTTGTGCGAAATGCGGCGTTCTGCCCGCCCATACAGGGTTCTACTGGCTGAGGCAGGGGTTGTTTCGTTGAGATAACCAATCGTGGCGTTATCGCGGTTACTGGCCTGCCACGAAACACTGCCGTCATAAAACCAGTTATCATCAGTTTTTGGGCCATTGAACCAGAAGGAGTTGCCCACGCCGGCCTCAAAATAGAGCTGACCGGATTCGCAACCAACATAGTGGCGCATTTGCCCTGAATCAGTAACGTCATTGAACATCAGCCGGTAATCAGAAGTAAGATCGAAGTTGTGCGGATCGATATACTGCATGGCAAGATTGACCGTGTCCGTGCCACTGCCGCCGAGATACTCTCCGGTCATGCGAAAGTCGCGAATGTTATAGCCAAGCATGACACCGCCGAAGCTTTCGTCAAACTGCTTGACCGCCTTTACCGCCATAAAGGCGTTGTCGTTAAAACTGTAATGCAGCCGACCTTCGCCAAACGATGGCTGCCCTTTCACTTTTGTATCGACGTTGGCGATGCTGCCAAGGTCTATCGTGGTTTTGAGGCGGTTGCCCCATGGATAAAACCACGACACGCCATCTACTGTCTGCAATGTGTTGTTGCCGGTCATTATGCGCCCAACTTTGAACTCAAGAGGATTAGAAAGGTTGTATCCCTTGAAAGAAGCCTGATAAAGCATATTTCGTTCAGGCGCAAACCCCATGTAATCGGTATAAAGCACATGCCGGAAATTAAATTCACTGACCAGATGTGAAGTCTTACGGGTATAAATGAGGCGCTGCGCCGACTTTTCACGGAACGGCCCGAAAGGCGTGTCGGTATTGCACTCTTCACGCTCGAGCACCGGCACCGGCATCAGGCTTCCCTCTGGTCGAATAGAAGCTAAAACGGGACGTACAGCCGGGCAAAGCCAGGCTGCCAG